>JALZAJ010000317.1 GCA_030948465.1 Bacteroidota bacterium | reverse complement strand
ATTATCATTACCAGTCCGCTGCCAATGCCTTCCATTTTGTTCCCGTCTGTTATAAGCATGCCGGTATCTTCTCCAAGACCTATGCCCACGGCGGAGGGATTGCTTGCTATCGCTTGCGCGAGCCGGCCAAATCTTCCGCGTTTTTCGAAGTGGCTGTCAAAAATTACATCATCCATAAACCCCAGGCCGGTTGTTATTTTCACTTCACCTTTTAAATGTGCGGTGGTTGCATTTCCTTCATAGATCATGGTTTTACTCATGGCCATCGCTCCTGCCGAAGTGCCGGCAACAATGAAATTTTTTTCTTCCTGGTACCGGCTCAACGCAATATCGAGAATTTGCGTACCTCCGAAGGTTGCAGAAAGCCGTAACTGGTTGCCTCCGCTGAACATGATGACATTGCAATTTCTCGCCCGTTCAATTTCTTCGGGATCCATCGCATCCGACCGGTTTCTTATTGGCATCAATCCAATATTGGTGCATCCGATTTTCCCAAAAGCATTCAGGTAATTTTCACCTACTTCATTAGGTATCATAGAAGCTGTAGTAATTACTTCTATTCGTACATCCGGTCCGCCCGCTTCTTCCACAATGCGACGAAGAATTCCCAGTTCAAAAAAATTAAGGTTGTTCCGAACCATTTCTCCCTTTTCCAGATCAACGCCCTTATCTTCAGCGCCACCTATGGCAAATAGTTTCCCTAACGGATTTTGCATGCATTCAATTTTGATAAAAACAATGTCCTTTCTACAACGAAATCAGTATCCTTCTGTAGGTTCACTGGTCAAAATAAATACTAATTACAAAAGTAACGGAATTGAAATAAAGAGATTGCCCTGCTATGTTTGTATTTTTTTTTGACAGCTAATTTTTCCTACCTTACAAATCACTTATAATAAACTTTTTCAAAAAAACTAACCCGTTTTCTCTTTATGAAAATTATAGAAATTAAAGTGCTTCGCGGGCCAAACTACTGGAGTGTGCGCCGGCCAAAGCTTATACAATTAAAGATTGACCTTGAAGAAATGGAACAAAGGCCCACTAACAAAGTAGCCGGGTTTAAAGAGAACCTGGAAAAACTACTGCCAGGCCTTTACGAACACAGGTGCAGTGAAGGCGTACCGGGTGGTTTTTTATTGCGTGTTGAGGAAGGTACCTGGATGGGGCATGTAATTGAACATGTGGCTCTTGAACTTCAAACGCTTGCAGGAATGGATATGGGATTCGGAAGAACCAGGACAACCGGCAAGGAAGGTGAATATTTTGTGGTATTTGATTATATGGAAGAAGAAGTAGGCGTATTCGCAGCAAAATCAGCATTCAGGCTTGCGGAGTCTCTAATTAATAATTCACCGTACGATCTTGAAGAAGATGTGCAGAGCATGAGGGTGATAAGGGAAAATACCAGGCTTGGCCCTTCTACCGGGAGTATTGTTGAAGAAGCAGAAAAAAGAGGGATTCCATACATAAGATTAAATAAGCAAAGCCTTGTGCAATTAGGATATGGGATACATCAGCAAAGAATAAGAGCGACCATTGCGGGCACTACATCCAGCATCGCTGTTGATATTGCCGGTGATAAAGAGGAAACTAAAAACCTGCTTAGCGCCGCAGAAGTTCCCGTTCCAAAAGGCATAATTCTTTACAGTGATGAAACAGTGCAGCGTGCCGTCGATGCGGTAGGGTATCCATTTGTAATTAAACCCATAGATGGAAATCATGGCAAAGGTGCCACTACAAATATTACCAGTATTGAACAGGCGGAAAAAGCATTGGAAGCAGCAAGGGCTTATAGCCGTATGGTTATCTGTGAAAAATATATATCCGGTTTTGACTTCCGGATTTTAGTGATCAACTTTAAATTTATTTGCGCCGCATTACGTACACCCGCTTCCGTTAGGGGCGATGGCAAACATAACATTCAGTGGTTAATAGAAGAAACTAACAAAGACCCCAGGCGGGGATATGGCCATGAAAAAGTATTAACTCAAATAAAAATAGATGGATTTACAAAAAAAATACTGGATGAAAAACGATATACTTTAGATACTGTTCCCGCAAAAGACGAATTGGTGTTAGTGAAGCCGACCGCAAATTTATCTACGGGAGGCACTTCCACGGATGTAACAGATGACGTGCATCCGGTAAATATTTTTTTGGCGGAACGCATTTCAAAAATCATTGGACTTGATATTTGCGGAATTGATATTATGGCCTCCGATTTAAAAAAGCCGCTTACTGAAAATGGAGGAGCTGTCCTTGAAGTAAATGCGGCCCCTGGATTTCGTATGCATGTTGAGCCGGCTGAAGGTATAGCAAGAAATGCGGCAGAACCGGTTATCGAAATGCTTTATCCGAAAGGGACCGACGGAAGAATTCCTATTATTGCCATTACCGGCACAAATGGTAAGACAACAACAAGCAGGCTTACTGCGCATATTTGTAAAGCGGCCGGCTATAAGGTGGGCTTTACAACGTCGGATGGTGTTTACATTCAGAATCAGCTCATGATGAAGGGTGATTGCACCGGGCCAAAAAGCGCAGAGTTTGTTTTGAAAGATCCTACCGTAGACTTCGCCGTGCTTGAGTGCGCCAGAGGCGGTATTTTAAGAAATGGCCTTGCTTTTACAAATTGTGACGTGGCGATTGTAACCAATGTAACGGAAGACCACATTGGTCTTGGCGGTATCGGAACCTTGGAGCAGATGGCTAAAGTGAAGCAAGTATTGCCTGAAACTGTTTTCAGGAAAGGATTTGCGATATTAAATGCTGATGATGATCTTGTATATAAGATGGGGAAAGATCTTAATTGCAATATCGCACTGTTTAGTATGGATGAAAATAATAAACGCATAAAGCAGCATTGTAAAAAAGGAGGAATTGCAGCAGTATATGAAAATGAATATGTAACGATATTAAAAGGTAACTGGAAAATTCGGGTGGCAAAGGTTTCGGAAATTCCAATAACTTTTGGTGGAAAAGCTGTTCATAATATTATGAACACATTGCCATCAATACTTGCCTGCTATCTTTTCAGAAATATAAAGGTTGAGGACATACGGCAAGCGCTGCATACATTTATTCCGTCAGTAACACAAACCCCTGGGAGGCTTAATCTTTTTGAATTTAAAAATTTTAAATTTCTTGCCGACTTTGCACACAATCCTGCGGGATTAAACCTCTTATGCGATTTTGTAAACCGGCTGGATGGCACCCATAAAGTTGGTATTATTAGCGGCACCGGAGACAGAAGGGATGAGGATATTCGTGAAATAGGAAAAATTTCCGGAAAAAATTTCGACGAAATTATTGTACGGCAGGACAAACACTTACGTGGACGCACAGCCGAAGAAATCATTAATCTTTTAGTGGAAGGCATCAACGAGGGTAAAACCAAAGATGTGCCGGTTATAATTTTGCAAAAAGAAAAAGAGGCGATACAATATGCGTATGACAATGTAAAACCAGGGGCAATTATTACCATCATGTGCGATGTAATTCCCGATGCACTTGATTATATAAAGAAGCTGAAGGAGGAAGAAGATAAAGAATACGAAGCAGCCTTATCGTAAATAAGCTTCGAATCACTTTTTGAAATTTTACTTCATACCCTTACTTTTGCACTCCCATTGTCCCATAGTATAAAGGTAGTACGACAGATTTTGATTCTGTTTGTCGAGGTTCGAATCCTCGTGGGACAACACTTTATTAATGGCAATCGATTCACTATATCGTGATCATATTTTTTCGGCCACTAAAAACAATTGTTCATCACCTAACCGGTATCTCTTTTTATCTGTCGAATTGTATAATGCAATGGTTTTTAAATCAAACCTATTTAGCAATCTTATTAATTCAGCAACCGTATAAACATGATGTTTAAACTGATGCACTTCCTGTTTACCGTTTTTTGTATAAGTTAATGTAGTAAGCAAGCAACTGTTCCATTCATCATAATCATTATTAATTTCCATAGTTAAACCATCCAGCTCATATTTTTTTTCTTTGATGAATTTTGCGAGAAAGCTTTCGGCAATTAAGCCTGTATTGATAATCCATTTGCCGCCTTGCCTTAAATGCAGTGACACTGTTTCCACAAATTTTTCCATATCAGCAAAAGGAAAATAACCAAAGCTGTTGCCTAAAGTAAATGCACCATCAAATGCTTTGCTTAATTTCAACGACAAAATGTTTGCATGAATGATTTCAATATTCAGTTGCTGTTCTGCCACTTTCTTTTTTAAACCATTTATAAATTCATTTGAAATATCAACGGCAGTAAGTTGAAATCCATGTTTTGCAAGTTCAATGGAATGTCTTCCTGTGCCGCAGGGGATATCGAGTATATGGTTGCCTTCCGAAAGATTCAATACCTCTTCAATAAAAGCAACTTCAACATTTGTCAATTCCCTGCTTGGCGCTTTCTCCCACATTTCGCAGTTGATGCCGGAAAAGAAAGTTTCGTACCAGTTATCGGGAATTGTGGTGTTCATAAAATTCAGTTTGACGTTTCAATTTTATAAAGTAAATGCCTGCAAAGCGAATTGTCAACAGAAATATCAGGATGATTAAATTCTCCTTCTTTTATCATTCCAATTTTCTGCATCACTTTTTCAGAGGCCTTGTTAATTAAAGATGTGAATGAATATATTTTTTCAAATTGTAATATTTTGAAGCCATATTGCAAACAGGCTTCGGCTGCTTCCGCAGCATAACCTTTATTCCATTCTGCTTTTTTTATACGCCAGCCAATTTCAACACAAGGTGTAAAGAAGCATTCAAAAGAAGGAATCATAAATCCTGTGTAGCCGATAAACTCTCTTGTTGGAACTTTTTCAATTGCAAATAACCCGAAGCCATGTTTATCAAAGTGGGCTTCAATTCTTTTTATCGTTGAAGCAGTTTCATCATCCGTTAATGTTGATGGAAAATACTTCATCACATCAGCGTCTTTGTTCATTGCTCCAAAAGGAATAAAATCTTCATCGATCCATTTTCTTAAGGCTAATCTTTTAGTTTGAAGTATATAGTTCATCCTTATGTCCATTTTCTTAAATTTTAATTTTTTTTCCATTCTCAAAATGTTCCGTAAAATTTCCCATTTTGCGTTTTCATTAATAACTTTTTTCCAGGATTGTAAGCCGGCTTATTGGTTTCTCTCTTGAAATACTTGCCATTCACTTTTATGCAAATTCATACTATAATCCAGGTTTTATTTTCGAATAGCGATGCTCATCTAAAATTTTGCCATCTTTAATCACAGATTTTTCAAACACGCAATCTTTTTTATATCCATTCTTTTCCAGCACTTTCATAGAACCAATATTGTGTTCAAATATACCTGTATGAATTCTTATAAAGCCTAAATCATTAAATCCATATCCGGTACTCATTTCAACTGCCTTGGTTGCAATGCCTTTATTCCAAAAAGGTTCACCTATCCAATACCCGATTACGGCTGTTAAGCGATATATATCCTGCTGCGGTGTTAAACCCACCATACCACAAAACTGCCCGGCGTAGTTAATTGCAAAATTCAGGTGCGGGTTTTCTTTCTTTGTTAAGTTGATAAAAAAAACAGCATCATCAGTTGTATAAGGATGCGGCAATATATCACGGAGATTGATCCAGATTTTTTTATTGTTGGCTAATTCCGCCAATGCTGATGCATCAGCGTTTTCAAGAGGGCGTAAAATTATTTTTTCACTGCTAAACATATAGGGTCATTAGAGTAATATTGGAGAGAAATAAAAATTAAAAAATGCATGTTTTATTGGCATTATCATTGATATTTTAATCAAATTAATCCTTTTGTTTTTTTTAAAAAAAGAAAATAAGAGGCATCCTGCTGCTGGTATTTAATTTGTTTTAATTTTTATAGGTGTCACAACTGTAATTTATGGAAATTTCAAGTAGAAAGCCTACTAAAAGGATGATTGCCAAACTAAAGGAATGCCTGGAAAAAGAATCAAAACATGAGGGTACTTTGCCTTGCCTGCCGGAAGAAATGAAATCGTCACTGGCGGGTTTATATAAGCGGGGACTGGTTAATACACGTATGGAAATATTGAATAATAAAAAGCAGTTGTGTATATACGTAACGGAAGCCGGTAAAAACTTTTTAAAGGAGATTGAAAATCAGACTCGCAACTAACTATGGATACTGATAAACTTTCGTACCGGTTAAAAGCAATTTTGAAAGGTATCAGCACCAGTACCCAAACGGTTTAAATGCTTTTTGCCTCATTTGAAGTTAATCAACTATCATTTTCTTAATTTTGACAATGCCAATACTATTGGCTTTTTTATCAACTTTATTGAATTAATTTAATTAAAATATATGTTCGAATCGTTAAGCGACCGTTTGGATTCTGCGTTTAAAAATCTAAAAGGCCAGGCCAGAATCACTGAAATAAATATTGCCTCTACCATTAAGGATATAAGGAGAGCGCTGGTGGATGCTGATGTAAACTATAAAATTGCCAAAGAATTCACTGACAGTATAAAAGATAAGGCCACTGGCGAAAAAGTTATAAATGCTATCAGTCCCGGGCAGCTCATGGTAAAAATCGTTAAAGATGAACTGACTGAATTGATGGGAGGAACAGAAACGGAGCTAAACCTGGGAGGCAATCCGGCAATCATTTTAATTGCCGGTTTACAAGGAAGTGGCAAAACAACGTTCAGTGGAAAACTGGCAAATTATCTAAAAACGAAAAAGGGTAAATCTCCCTTACTTGTTGCCGCTGATATCTATCGTCCGGCGGCTATTGATCAGTTGAAGATCTTAGGTGAGCAAATAAATATTGAAGTATATAGCGAACCCGAAAATAAAGATGCGGTGTCCATAGTTCAAAATGCTATCAAAGAAGCAAAGGCAAAAAATAAAAATGTAGTGATTATTGATACGGCAGGCCGGCTCGCTATTGACGAGGTGATGATGAACGAAGTCGCCAATATTAAAAATGCCGTGGATCCTAAAGAGATATTATTTGTTGTAGATAGTATGACAGGACAGGATGCAGTGAATACGGCGGCTGCATTTAATCAACGGCTTAATTATACGGGAGTTGTGCTCACCAAGCTCGATGGTGATACTAAAGGTGGAGCGGCCATTTCGATAAAATATACCGTAAACAAACCGATTAAATTTGTAAGCAGCGGTGAGAAAATGGATACGCTGGATGTTTTTTATCCCGAAAGAATGGCTCAGCGTATATTGGGTATGGGCGACATTGTCAGCCTGGTTGAAAAAGCGCAGGAACAGTTTGATGAGGCACAGGCAGCAAAGCTGGAAAAAAGAATTAGAAAAAATCAGTTTGATTTTGAGGATTTTAAAACACAGCTTCAGCAAATAAAAAAAATGGGAAATCTAAAAGATCTGATGGGAATGATCCCGGGAGTTGGCAAACAAATAAAAGATGTTGATATCAATGATGATTCCTTTAAAGGGATTGAAGCGATGATCAATTCAATGACGGTCGAGGAAAGGCGAAATCCCGATATTATAAATCCAAGCCGCAAACAACGGATAGCAGCCGGAAGCGGAAAAGATATCAGTGAACTTAACCAGTTTATAAAGCAATTTGAACAAATGAAAAATATGATGAAGATGATGAATAAAATGCCAATGGGGAAATTAGCGGGATTAGGTAAAAAATAAATGGATTGATTTTGGCTATTAGATTGATTTTGGAGTAAATTTTATTTAAAAAATTTCAAAAAGGAAAAAATGGCGCCAAGCTGTGTAACCCAAAAAACAAACGCCCACAAAATCAATTGAAATTTAGCTTCGGATATTTTTGCCTCGACTTCAGAGATTTTCCTTTCGACAAAATCCTTAATAGCAATGTTAGGAACTTGCTCACTTACTTGCTCTTTTACGGATGCTTTTACAAAGCCAACTAATTCTTCTGCTTCCTGATCGCCCATTTGTTTTTAAGTGTATTAAAAAGTTGTATATCTGTAATATTTATAGTATATGCCATACTAATTGATACAAATATAAAAAATTGAATTCCTGATTCAAATAATTTGGATTTTGTAATTTCACCCCTTATCTTCGCAATCCTTTCGAAACCAAATTTAATAACAACCCAAAAAAATTTCTATTTTTTATGGCTGTAAAAATGAGATTGCAACGACATGGTTCAAAAAAAAGACCATTCTATTTTATAGTAGTTGCTGATGCCCGTAGCCCTCGTGATGGAAAATTCATCCAAAAATTAGGCTCTTACAATCCACTTACTGTTCCTGCAAGTATTCAAATTGACAGGCAAAAAGCGTTGGAATGGTTGCACAAGGGTGCGCAACCTACTGATACCGTGCGCCGGATACTAAGTTTTAAGGGAGTATTATACCTTAAGCATTTGCTGAGAGGCGTTACCCTTGGGTTGTTTGATGAAGCTGCCGCTATGGAAAAATTTACCAAGTGGAGCACCGAACATGATTCGGAATTTGCCAAGCGCCAGGAGTCTCACAAGAAAAATAAGACTACAAGCCGTGGGCCCGTGGCAAGAAAAACAGCAACGGCTTCTGCGCCTAAAGCCGCTGAAAGCCCTGCAACCAAAACTGCCCCTGCTACCTCTAATGGTGAAAGCCCAAAAAGAAAGGTTGAAACTGAATCAGTGAATGAAGTCGCCGGGGGGAAAGAAAATTCTAAATCTGCGGAATAATTTTCACACTAAATAGCTTTAAAAAAGTCGTCTCATTGG
>JALZAJ010000288.1 GCA_030948465.1 Bacteroidota bacterium | reverse complement strand
ATTGGTAAAGAAAGATAATAAATTGATAATCGCAGATGGTTACCATCGTATCTGCGCTGCTTACTATTTATCTGAGGATCTGCAAATTCCCTGCAGGCTGGTATAACGGGCAGCTATATGCGTAGCTTATCTCCCGAAACTTTAAAACGTCTCGCCGCTCAGGAATGTAATTTAACCTGAACATTCCCAAGGCTCATAAACGATTTCAAAACTTAACTTTGACGCTTGATGGTTTGTTTTCGTAAATAAAAAATAAATGAATTTTTTACAAAAAGAACTTGCGTTTGCAACTCTTATTTTTCTTATCTCATGCGGTAACAGTGAAACATCCGTAACTCTTAAAGATTCAGTTCACTCTTGCATGAAAGTTCCTGCCAGGTTCGGCAGTGACACCAGCCTTTCATCCGTACAGTTTTCTGGTGATACATCCTTAACCGGCATGGTATTAATTCCAGGAGGCTTATTTGAAATGGGTGGCGATAATAACCAGGCCAGCCCTGATGAGTATCCCAAACATAAAGTGAAAGTGTCGCCATTTTATATGGACGTTACGGAGGTTACTAATGCGCAATTCAAAAAATTCGTTAATGCCACACACTACATAACAACAGCGGAAAAAAAACCGGATTGGGAAGAATTAAAAAAATCAGTTCCCCCGGGAACGCCTAAACCACCTGATAGTTTGCTGGTACCGGCTTCTTTAGTATTTCATGAAACAAAAACGCCCGTTGATCTTAATGATTACTCTCAGTGGTGGAGTTGGGTGAAAGGCGCTAACTGGAAACATCCCGAAGGGCCTTCCAGCAGTATTAGAGGGGAAGAAAATTATCCGGCCGTGCAGGTAAGTTGGGACGATGCAATGGCGTATTGCAAATGGGCGGGAAAGCGGCTGCCGACAGAAGCGGAATGGGAATTCGCTGCGAGAGGCGGTCTTGTAAATAATATTTATCCGTGGGGTAATGAAAGTATAAATGTTGGTAAGCCAAAAGCAAATAGTTGGGAGGGAAAGTTTCCTTATTTAAATGAAAAGAAAGATGGATTTTATAAACTGGCTCCCATAAAATCGTTTGCGCCTAATGGTTATGGTTTGTATGATATGGCCGGGAATGTTTGGGAATGGTGCAGTGACTGGTACGACGCGGATTATTATAAAACACTTGCGAATAAAATAACAATAAATCCGCAAGGTCCGGATAGGTCATTTGACCCGCAGGAAACATACACACCAAAAAGAAGTATGAGGGGTGGAAGTTTTTTATGCAACGATGCCTACTGCAGTGGCTACCGTGTTTCAAGGCGCATGAAAAGCAGCCCTGATACCGGTTTGGAGCACACAGGTTTTCGATGCGTAAAGGATAAGCGATAAATATCACCCGTAGACAAAAATGAAAGATCGAACCACATGTGTTGGGCTATCAATAAAATACAATCTTGTATTATCCAGCGACCATGCAAGCCCGTTTGATATGGTAGTGTTGGCAATTTTTTTATCAACCTATTTATTTTCATTAGCACAATATAAAGAGCCTTCGCCTGTAATATGCCTATTATGCATGGGGCCAATCCATAATCTCCCAAGCCTGTCGCACCTGGCAATTGGCCATCTGTCACAACGTTCCTCAACAAATTTGAGCGAAGAACTGACAGTCTTTCCATTGCTCACGGTCTTGGCTACCAGCTATTGGCAAGGAGCAGCTTTATAAGGACAACGATGCATTCTGAAAACTGGACTGGCTCCGTGAATATCGATAAAGGCCCATGCTTAGAGAGAAATACTGAATCCGGCAACTATAAGAAAACAGATTGCGAATAATGTCTTATATGCCAACACAAAATAAACAGGTTCGCTGACTAATTTTGTAAACTTTATTGCTCTCTAACTTTTCGAATTATGTTAATAAGGGCGGTTAGAACATCCGTTATTGCTCGTTCCGTTTCTGCATTAATTACTTCGCCTTTATCATTCAACTTTGTTCGCACAAAAGGAATTAATAAAGCGGCGTCGTCTACTTTCGAAGAAAGGGCTTTAAGAGTCCATAGCATGGCTGCATGCGCTTTATCACCTCCTGTTGCGGCAGTAATTAACGCAACAGGTTTATTAACCAATTCACCCGAAGATACCGTCCAGTCTAGCGCATTTTTTAAAGAACCTGCAACTCCAAAGGCATATTCCGGCTGACATATAATTATACCGTCGGCATCTTGCAGCAATTTCCTAAATGAAGTTACTTCGTTACTTACCGTTTCGCTGTCATCAAAATGAGGAAGTTTACTGGCACCCTCATACAAAATAAAATCTATGGCTTCAGGAAATAATTTAATGATATGTTGGAGGATAAATGTTGTCGAAGAACTTTTACGAAGACTTCCGGGTATTGCTGCGATCTTTAATTTGTCTTTCATAAATTAAAGCTACTAAACTTCTTTTCTTCTTTTTTCAATTTCACTTGCTGCTACCAGTTGAACGTTCCTTAAGATCATACAACTTTTTCCCGTTTGTATTATTTACATATATTACAATCCAATCATCGTATTGAACCAATTTACCGGTTAGTTCAACTGGCTCCGAAACGAAGTCCTGAACTCCTTCATTCATTCTTTCTCCATGAGGGCCTACGATGGGAGGGATGCCGCCCAGGATAGACCGGATGGCACAGTCCCTGCTAAAGAGCTATCGTAAAGATAAATAAATCATTTGTTCTTTAGGATCTAAATATTTGGCCCTATTAATTGTTTAATGTGGCATCAAACTCCTTGTATGAGAAAACGAATGGTTTTATAGTGATGCCTTAACAAAAATATTTTGATGCAAATAAGGAAAAATATTCTGTAATATTTATCACTTTATCATCTTCATCGAAGGATTATTTTCTATCATGTTTTGTATATCTTCATACGAGTAGTAAATAATCCCACCTACCTTGTTAAAAGGTAAAGTGCCGTTGCTGCGTAAGGTTTGTAAAGTACCCGAAGAAATGTTCAATAACTTTCTAACTTCATTAGATTTCAACCATGGCTTAGTTGGAACTGAATTATTGCCAGCCAGTAACATCTTCATGTCTTTTAAAAGTTGCGCTCGGAAATCCTGAAGATCCGAAAGCGTTACTAATTCATCACTAACACGGATAATTTTTTGGGTAGAATTACTAAACTGATTGATGGTATGTATTTTCATGACTCACATTTTTTCCTACAGCAATTGCAGCCAATGGCTCTGCCTTCCCATGACCGTATGGATGTTCCTCATCTGGTTCTTTCACCGCAATTCGCAAACCGAGCCAAAGCAAACCCGAGCTTAAAATATCAGCGCCGCTTTCAGTGGCATCTGCGATTAATGCATAAGAATGACCTAAGTATCCTGCTATTCCTTTTACAAATATCAATACTACGCTTACTCCGATTCCAAGCAGGGTTGTTCTTATAGCTGTGGAGGAAGGATGAACGTCGATTGGTGTTCATGTACTGTTATTGGTTATACTAAAAAGACAGCAATTCATTTTGTTGCTGTCTTTAAAAAATTGTATGCAAAACTAAATCTTTGTGGTAATACCTATATAAAAAGTCCTGCCATCGGCAGGCAGTATACCCGGCCCCGGATACATGGTGATCCGTCTATTGAAATACTTTTCGTTTGTAAAATTATTTATACCACCGGATATATGAAGACCTTTTGCAAACTGCCAATTGATTGACCAATCCCAAACATGGTAAACCGGAATTAATCCGGTTATTCCATCCGTGCTTGTAGGAGTATTAAATGCATCATTAAAACATTTACTTGTATAACTATATTGAAAAGTGGTTATAAGATGTTTATGCTGCAATGTTAGCCCTGTTTTATTCATCCATTCCGGTACATTCTCAACATAGTTACCTGTTACATTAATATTAGTTCCTGATTTATTTATTTGAGCCGATGTATAACGTGCATGATTATAGGATAAAGAATTAAAAATCCTGATGTCATTTAGTGTATGCCTTTTAATAATGGTTTTCAAAAGCGATAACTCCAAATATACCTCTGCACCTTTCGTTACTGCATCA
The DNA here is from genome assembly GCA_030948465.1 of Bacteroidota bacterium. Classification (GTDB taxonomy): domain Bacteria; phylum Bacteroidota; class Bacteroidia; order Chitinophagales; family Chitinophagaceae; genus Ginsengibacter. Next base: position 2,312 of record JALZAJ010000288.1, on the reverse strand, counting down.
CCAATATTTGTTGTTAGCAAAAATTTACTTCCATCCGGTTTCTGTGCAGTTAATAAACCTATACGGTTACCATAGAAAAGATAAAAGGCGTTTATATCAAAGTTCAATACATCCTGGTAATGACCTCTGTAACCCAAATCAATATCATATCCTTTACTGTCTTTTAAATTTGGATCTACAATATCAACTCTATCCGCTGGTGTAACATTAGCGTATAAAAAGGGACGGTAAGCCTGTGAAATATTGCTATACAACTGACTGTAGTTATTCAACTGGTATTGTAATCCTGTGCCAAATAATGGAAAGTTCCTGTTTCCTTTATAGGCTACATCAACAGTTGCATTAGTTATCTTACCTTTTAAATCTGTATTGATAATTTCATACCTGATGCCGGGTGTAACAGAGAAACGATCAGTTAATTGAAATATGTTTTCTGCAAAAATTGCATAGTTGCTTGTCCTGAAACGTAAATCAATACCATAAGTTTTCACAAGAGATAAATCAAAATTGCTTCCTGTTGTACCAACACCTTTCTGCCTGCGTTTTGTTGTTTCATTTGAATATCTAACGCCGCCCGTGATGATGGATTTTACGCCTCCTATCTTGTATTCATGCAAAAGCCTTGCTTCTGTTGTACATCCACTGTAATAATCTCTATCTACTTGCCTGGGATTATAAGAATTTAATGTTGTATTAAAAGTATCGGAGATAACAGGGGAAGCAATAAACTGCACACTGTTGCGCTGGCCAAATAAGGCATTGCTTGTTATTTCCAAATGTGTGTTGGCAGATAAATCATATTTAAAAATAAGCGCAGGAATATTTATTTCCGGATTAAACCAATTCCGTCCACGAAAAGATTGTTTTGAATTTTGATTGAACTGTGCATCTGTTAAGCCTCCGGCAATTTGCTGCACATAATTCATTCGGGAAAACTGCAAAGCCAAACTTGCTTTTGCAGTAAAATGATAATTGAGATTGATGTAATAAGCATGATAGTTAAAAGAAGCATTAGGTCGCCACCCATCGCCATGACGGTAATCGTAATAGGCATAGTAATTCAACTTACCTTCTGTACCACCTATTGCGTTGTAGGAATTAAAAAAATTATTTGAGCCAGTAGTTTGTTCACTTTCAATTGCAACAGGCTTCGTGCTATCTCCTTCTTTCATTACATAATTCATCATGCCGCCAAACTGACTACCGAATTGCAACGCTGCTGAACCTCTAACTAATTGTACCTGTTGAATACCCTGCAAAGGCGGTGTATAGTGATCTTCAGGATAACCAAACATATCAGAATTGATGTTGTACCCATTTTGTCGCATATTCATTTCTATAGAACGATGGCTGTCTGCACCTCTTGAACCTACATTTATTTGCAATCCTGCACCGTCCATATCCCACATAGTAAGCCCGGGAATTTTTGCAAAAGCAGTTCTTGTAATGTTTTGGGCAAGATTTGCCCGGGTATTATCGGGGTAAATTACATTTGTTTTTTTGCCAGCGTAAACATTTGTTCCTTCAACATCGGGGAGATATTTTTCTTTTGCATTGTTTATATAAGTACTTACAATTATGCTATCTAAAATCTTATTTACTAGGGAGTCTGGTGCTTCTTTGTTGATCTGGGCATCTGATGAATATGCCCAGCAAATCATTAATAAAAACAAATAAATAAACTTAGTATAAATGCTCATACCACTCAATTTTTCATATTGCACATTCATGCGAATTTACAAATGTGGTGTTAGAATATCTTTTTGGTGTTGAGTTATTTTGTTAAAACTAATTTTTAGAAAGATGAATCTATGGAAGGTGTTGGCCGTATTTTTTTGCAATGATAGTCTGTGTCAAAAATATCTGTATTATCTTCCTTTTCCCGTTTGATCTAATGCAGCCTTCAGTCCCCTTGCTAATTTTTCAGCCGGGCCTATGCCCCAGTAATGCAGGAAAAATATTCTTGGTTGTTCATGTATCATATGGTTGTGCAGTGCAACTACCTCAATTCCATTTTCAATTAAGGCTTTAATTACCGGCTCTACTTCGTTCTCCAGCATCGTGAAGTCACCCGCAACGGCCGCTTTATCTTCTGTGCCCTGCCACGAAGCCCATGTATTGAATCCTCCAAAATTGGTAACGGGTAAACCATGCTCTTTCAAGTTCACATCAGGTCTGCCGATGGTGTATTTATAAACACCTTTATTCATCTCACCTTTGGCCCCGATAATGCCATCAAGTTTTTTTATGTCTATTGTATTTTCGACACTGTCAGCCGGAGCGGCGGATGGATTTTTTCCTCTTAGTTCCTT
>JALZAJ010000278.1 GCA_030948465.1 Bacteroidota bacterium | reverse complement strand
ACTCAACATCAAACTCATCTCCTTCTTCTGCATCATCATCCAACGGTAATAATAATAATGCGGAAGTTGCTGCCAGTATGGAAGAGGCTGCAGATGACCTTCCATTTTAAGAGTGGTTTGGATTTTTAACTAAACCAGATTGATTGGTTCTTTTCTTCACCCTGGCTTATTCTTCACTTGAAGGAATATTAAGATCATTTGATTTAAATTTAAAAAACAATTTAAAGATCAATAAAGGATGGGATTTTTGTCGAAAGCGAGTGCCGAAAATTGAAACAAAGTCTGGTGAGATTTAAGGATCTATTGAATGACTATTTGGCTCACAGGTTTAAAAAACCTGTGAGCTTCGTCACTCAATTACCATGCAAAAGAGTAACGCTAAATTGAGATGGCCGGAAATTTATTAGCCATTTAGCTTTGCGCTTTCCCATCCAATGATTGCCGTTTTTCTTAACGAACCCCACATATATCCACCAATTGCTCCTGTAGATTGAATAACTCTATGGCACGGGATTAAATAAGCAACCGGGTTACTGCCAATCGCGCTTCCAACGGCTCTTGATGCGTTAGGATTTTTAATCTGCGCTGCAATATTTCCATACGTTGACAATTTGCCCATAGGAATTTTCAACAAGGTTTCCCAAACTTTCACTTGGAAGTTTGTGCCTCTCAGGTGTAATTTTATTTGATCCAGCTTATTCCAGTCGTGACTGAAAATATATAAAGCATTTTGCTGGATCATGTCAAGCATTTGTTTATAAGATGCTTGGGGAAACCGGTGCTGCAGATTTTCTAAAGCTTCCTTTTCATTATCAATAAAAGCCATATAGCAAATGCCTTTGGCAGTAGAGGCAACAAGAAGATTTCCGAAAGGGCTTTCCGCATAGCTATAGTTGATAGAAAGGTTTTCACCGCCATTTTTATATTCACCAGGAGTCATGCCTTCAATTTTTATAAACAGATCGTGTAAGCGGCTGGCTCCGGAAAGGCCTGTTTCAAAGGCTGCATCGAAAAGAGTGGACTGCTTTTCTTTCAACATACTTTTAGCGTATTCAACACTTATATATTGTAAAAATTTTTTGGGACTGACTCCCGCCCAATCCGTAAATAATTTTTGAAAGTGAAATGGGCTAAGATGTATTTTTTTAGCTATTTCTTCTAAACCAGGTTGTTTTTTGAAATGGTTACTTATATAACTGATTGCTTCTTCAATCCGCTTGAAATTGGTTTTTCCCTGATCGTTCATTTTTTTTATTTTTCATTTTGATCTCACAAAGCTAACCAGGAACGCAGAGGCAGCCTACCCGAAACTTGCTATGTTTTTGAAAATATAAAAACTGTGTCTATTTGCTTAGAAATTGGGTGCAGCCAAAGTTTTCGAAAGGTTGCCAACCCTTAACATGTTTGTTTCAATTAACATCTCAATTGTTAAGGTTGGCAACCTTTAAACCCAGAATGAACACCTTACGAAGTGACCTTTGTTTCTCTGTGGGTAAGCGACATTTGAGTTAACCTAACAAAAGTCTTTTTTCTCTTTCCATTATTCCGTTTTACTTTGTTGCCTATTCACAATTATGGCAAAAGAAAAGATTTTAGTTATTGGTGCCAGCGGGCAAATAGGCGTAGAACTTACTATGGAATTAAGGAGAATATATGGCGGAGCCAATGTAATCGCATCAGACCTAAGAGAGGAAAATGATCTGCTTAAAGGAACCGGCCCCTACGTAAGCCTTGATGTAATGAACAAAGAGATGCTGCACGTGCAGGTAATAAGGCAAAACATTACTCAAATCTATTTACTTGCTGCAATACTATCCGCAACCGGGGAAAAAAATCCTTCACTTGCGTGGCATCTCAATATGCAGAGTCTTTTGAATGTACTGGAAATCGCTAAGGAAGAAAATTTGCATAAGATTTATTGGCCAAGCAGCATAGCGGTTTTTGGCCCCACGTCTCCTAAAAAAAATTGCCCGCAACAAACAATTATTGAACCTATTACGGTATATGGAATCAGTAAATATGCCGGAGAATTCTGGTGTAATTATTATCATCAGCGATATGGGGTCGATGTAAGAAGCCTTCGCTACCCTGGCCTGATAAGCTATAAAAGTGAACCTGGGGGAGGAACTACAGATTACGCTGTAGAAATTTTTTATGCTGCCGTGGAAGAAAAAAAATACAATTGTTTTTTGAGAGAAGACACTTATTTGCCAATGATGTACATGCCTGATGCTATAAGAGCCACTATTGAGCTTATGCAGTCTGATGCAAAAAAAATTACGGTCCGCACTTCTTACAATATCGCCGGAATGAGTTTTTCTCCGAAGGAAATTACATCAGAAATCCAAAAACATATTCCAGGCTTTGCAACCATTTACAAGCCCGATTACCGGCAACAAATTGCGGAAAGCTGGCCGCAAAGTATCGATGATTCGATGGCATCGCGTGATTGGAACTGGAAGCCGGGATATGATCTCTCTGAAATGACAAAGGATATGCTGAATAATATGAAAGCATGATTCTGCCATCAGGCGGCAAGACTTTCCATATTAAAATTTAATAAGTCATCTTTGCGGCGTAAAAATAGTTTAGCAAAAAAAAATATATCGAATAACCAAGTTTAACGAAAATGAAAAAAATGAAAAAAATAGTATTATTAATTGCGATTTTTGGTTTCACCGCCATTACGGCAAATGCTCAAAAGACGAAGTTTGGAATTAAGGGTGGGCTCAATTCTTCAAGCCTTAAAGCTACTGGAAGCGGCGCAACATTTACGAGTGATTCTAAAATAGGATTTTACGCCGGAGCGTTCGCATCACTTTCCTTATCTCAAAATTTCGGGGTGCAGCCGGAGCTTTTATATTCTCTTTTGGGTGCCAGATATAAATACATCAATACAAACATCAATAGAAATTTGAGTTACATCAGCGTGCCGGTTTTGGGAAAATACAGCAAAGACGGGCTTGAAATAGTTGTGGGTCCGCAGATAAGTTTCCTGGTAGCTGCAAAAGATAAAGGCACAAATATTTCCAATGATGAAAAATCACAATTTAAAACCACAGAAGTTGCAGGAGTTATTGGTGCAGGATATACAACGGTTAGCGGTTTTGGTTTTGATGCCCGTTATCAATTGGGTTTAACTGATATTTTAAAAAATAACAGTACCGGATATAAATTAAAAAATAATAATTTTCAGTTTGGAATTCATTATCAACTGCGTCATTAAGATATAATTATAGAAGTGGCTGCTTGAGATGATCGCCCTTGTTCAAACTGTTATTTCAATAATTTCTAAAAGAGACTGAGTAGTTTTTTATTAAAAACGCAGTACATCATTCATGGTAAAAATTCCTTTTTTATCATGAATGAATTCAGCAGCCATCAATGCGCCTAAAGCAAATCCTTTCCTGTTGTGGGCGGTGTGTATTATTTCAATATCATCAACATCTGAACTGTATTTCACGGAATGCGTTCCGGGAACTGAATCTATTCTTTTACTTGTTATTTGAAGCTCGTCTGTATTTTCTGTTTGTTCATTCACCCATTTATTTTTTTTAAAGGAATCGGTAATGATCCCTTCTGCAAGTGTAATAGCGGTGCCACTTGGCGCATCCTTCTTTTGCGTATGATGTATCTCTTCAATGCTTACATTATAACCTTCCAGCGGCTTCATTAAGCTCGCCAGTTTTTTATTCAGCTCAAAAAAAATATTGACTCCTATGCTGAAATTAGTTGTCGTTAAAAAGGCAC
>JALZAJ010000237.1 GCA_030948465.1 Bacteroidota bacterium | reverse complement strand
TTAGCCCGCATCGCCCGCCATTTGTAATGATCGCCATATAACCAGGCTTGCGTTATGTTTTCAAAATTTTTATCTTCTGCAATTTCATCAGCGGGCAGGTGGTTGTGATAATCAATAATGGGCATGTCTTTAGCATGCTCGTGATACAATCGTTGTGCTGTTGCGTTGGTCAGTAAAAAATTTTCGTCGAGAAATTTTTTCATACAATTCATTTTAGTTTCTCCTTTAGGGGATAGGGGTTATAAACTCACACCTCTCTTCCACGGAATAAAATCATCCTGGTTCAATTGCACGGCTTTTGGAATTATTTCTCCGCTTGCTGCCCTGATGCAATATTCCAAAATAGCTTCGCCCATTTGTTCAATAGTTTTATCTCCCTCGATTACGGGCCCGCAATCAATATCTATAATATCATTCATTCTTTTGGTGAGATTGCTATTTGTCGAAACTTTTATTGTAGGACAAACAGGATTGCCGGTTGGCGTTCCCAAACCTGTTGTAAATAAAATCAATGTAGCCCCACTGGCTGCTTTTCCTGTTGTGGCTTCCACATCGTTGCCGGGAGTGCATACCAGGCTAAGACCTGGTTTGGTAGCAGGTTCTGTATAATCCAAAACATCAACAATGGGAGAAGTGCCGCCTTTTTTTGCAGCGCCCGCACTTTTTATGGCATCCGTTATCAATCCGTCTTTTATATTTCCAGGAGATGGATTCATAGAAAAACCGGAACCTACATTGGTCGCCATTTCATCATACCTTCTCATCAGTTGAATAAATTTTTTTGCTGAAGATTCTTCGACAGTTCTGTCAATCAGCTCCTGTTCTACACCACAGAGTTCCGGAAATTCAGCCAACAAAACTTTGCCGCCTAATGCCACTACCATATCGGCACAATAACCAACAGAAGGATTTGCGGAAATACCACTGAAACCATCACTGCCACCACATTTTACCCCGATGCATAATTTATCAAGTGTTGCAGGCTTTCTTTCCAGTTTATTTATTTCAATAAGCCCTTCAAAAGTTTGGCGTATAGAATCTGCAATCAATTGCTCTTCACTTTGTGATTGCTGTTGCTCAAAAATGTAAAGTGGCTTGTCAAAATTTTGATTGTGTTTTTTTAAATCATTTTTAAAATCCTCCACTTGTAAATTCTGGCAACCCAAACTCAGGACCGTTACTCCACCTACATTCGGATGGTCAGCATAAGCAGCTAATAATTTACTTAAAACGGCTGCATCCTGTCTTATTCCGCCACAACCCCCCTGATGGTTTAAAAATTTTATACCGTCAACATTTTTAAAAGGACGATTATGATCATTTGTTGATGGTGATAAATCAATGTCATCAAATCGTTCTCCTTTTTTATAAGCATCAACTAAATGATGTGTGTATTGTTTGTATTTATCAGTAACAGCATATCCCAATTCATTATGCAATGCTTCACGTATCACATCCAGGTTTCTGTTTTCACAAAACACTGTTGGAATAAATAACCAGTAATTGGCAGTGCCTACTTTTCCGTCGCTTCTGTGATAACCGTTAAAAGTTCTTTCTTTAAATTTTGAAACATCGGGAGCATGCCATTCAAAATTAGTTTTGCGGTAGGCGTAAGGTTCGGCAGCATGTTTGATATTCGCAGTTGACATCCGGCTGCTCTTTGCAATATGCATCTGTGCTTTGCCAACCAATACGCCATACATGGTAACAGCATCACCGGCCTTCATATCCTGCATAAAAAATTTATGTTTGGCAGGAATGTTTTCTGTCAATACATAATCTTCTCCTTCAAAAGAAATGGTTTCTCCTTTTGCAAGGTTGACTAAGGCGACAATAACATTATCTTTCGGATGTACTTTTAATACTTTATGTTTCATTTATACACTCACTTTTTTTGATGCTAATTTTGAAATTGTTTCCAGTACTCCGTTATTCATCATTTCTTCTAATTGTTCCTGAACAGATGATAACAAGCCAGGAAGTAAAGTTAAATCAGTTCCCCAAAGTTCTTTATCCTGCATCACTTCTTTCGCCAGATCACCTGATGATTTACCTTTCCAGGCATGGTAAAAATATTCAGCGGAATCGTCTTTTATTTCATACTCAACTCCATTTCTCTCACCAAAATATTTGCTCTCTTCTTTTTTATTCGCTTTCATAAATAATAAGAAGCCGGCAAAGCCGGTAGCCATGTACATTGGCGGGCTGCCAAATAATTCATAGTGATGCTGCAATAACGGAACATTGCGCATTTTCATTTTTGAAGTGTATTGAACAGTAATGCTTATCCATTGATGATTGATAAATGGATTGCAAAAACGTTCAAACACTTTGTTGGCAAAATCTTCTTTTACTTTGGCATCAATCTCAAATGGTATTGCTTTGGCAATTTCTGTATGCATCAGATTTTTTGTAAATGCTCCATAGGCCGGATCTGTTACAGCCTCCCTGGTAATATTAAATTCCGCCAAAAAAGCAGTACCACAATTGAAAGTATGTGTACCGTTCAGCAAACGCAATTTCAACTCTTTGAACAAGGTAATATCCGGAGTAATGATTATTCCTTCATCAACTTTGCAAAAAGATAAAACGCCTTTCACTTTTTCATTCCCTTCAATTGCCCAAAGCCGAAAGACTTCACTCATGGTTAGCAAATCATCTTTATAGCCCAATTGACTTTCCAGCTTCATCATTTCTTCCGAATCCGGTTTGCCCGGAACAATACGATCGACTAATGAATTGCAAAATATGTTATGGTTTTCCAGCCACTCAATAAATTTAAAGTCAAGGTTATTGCGATGTGCGAGTTCTAAAACAATACCTTTTAATTTAGAGCCATTGTCGGTGATTAGTTCTGTTGGCACAATCACCATTCCGCTGGAAGCACTACCATTAAAAGCTTTAAATCTCTCAAGCAGGAACGCTAACAATTTTCCGGGAAAAGAAGTGGGCGGATCATCATTAATATTGTCGTCAGTTAATTGGATGCCCACTTCAGTTGTATTAGAAATGATGATCTTTATTTCAGGATTGTGAGCACATTCTAAAATTCTTTTCCATTCCGTATTGGCACTAAGTACGCGGCTTACAGAAGCATTTACAATATTTTCTTCCACCGTTTTTCCATTCTCAACTCCGCGGACACAAATAGTATATAAGCCATCTTGTTTGTCAAAAGCACTGCTATCGCTGCTGGTGGTTTTTACAATTACAACTCTTCCATTAAAGATGCCTTGCTTATTCGCTTTATCAATAAAATAATCGGGCAACGCTCTTAATAAAACGCCAGTTCCGAATTGTAATACTTTTTCCGGAAGATCAAACAATTTAATATCTGGTAATCCGATAGCTATCTGGTCTAAATCGGGTTGTACGGCGATATGCTCTAAGGCTTCTTTTGATAATTGCATATTTAAATTTTTTCCGGGTTCCAGCGATTGCCAAAAACCCAATGAACGGTTACGTCTTTTACATTTATTTCTGCAGGAAGATTATTACTGTATCAGCTAAAATCATTTTCGCCATCGCGGTGACAGCCGTAATAATAGACTCTTCTTCCCCATTGAATATTATTAGAAGTTGGGACGAGATGTGTCTGTATAAAATGATTGATTGTGCATCGCACCGTCAATTGCTTCTCCTCTGTTTTGTATTTTGCCGTGGGAATGGCCATAAGTCGCCGTCCGGGCAAATAAGCCTTCCAACGCCAAACTATCTTTAGTTCCAAAAATAGTATGGCTTAATAAATATGTTTTCTGAATAATTTCCTTTTCATCGTTGCTCTGAGCGTTTAAGGCCTTCCAGGTAAAAAAAGAAATTATGACAAATAGTTTTTTCATACCTCTTAAATTTTGTTGTTATAAAAAATAATCTGTTCTTAATCTGCTTATACTGCGCAAGGAACAAAACAGTGAATTATTTATCTTGAGAAAATTGATTTTATCTTTTGAAAATAGAATACAAAAGTTTAAAACTTCTGATTTCAAAAGATTGAAAATTATTTTCAGCTCCTGTAAAAAACCTTATTACCTTATTCCTCCCTTACATAAGATAATAAGCCCGCCCGGGTGACCGGTCGGACGGGGTTGAATTCATTGACCTTCTATTATTTACTAAGGTAATAAGGTTTGAGCTTTCAACGCGGTATGCATGGAATTAGCAGTGTAAAAAACTCACTAATTTACCCCTTACGCAGTATAACGGCATCTACTTTAAACCAATCAAAATCGGAATAACCTGAATCATTAGTTTGTGAATCCCTTATACAGAAAATCCCCATTTTTGCTCCAATCCATTTGCCAACTGCTGCCTGGAATATATCGTCTGTTTCAATAAAGTTTTTTCCGTCTATGCAATAACTGAATTTGCATTTTGCACCTTTCATCACCTTTATCCTAAAGTAGATAGTTGAGACTGTTATTTTTTTGATAACAGTTTCTGTTTGTGTTTCACCCTGCTCCGCATTTTTACAAACAGCATGAACAAGATAAATTCCATCTTTCCTTTTCAGGCTGAGAGAAGCATAGCTCAGGCCCATTATCGCTAATCCGGCTTTTTCATTTTCCAGTTTTAGATTGGGTGTAAATGTAAATTTCATTGTGGCCATAAATTCTTCCGAAGGAAATTTTTGCAAAAGCATATTAGGAACAGCCCAAAGATTTTTTGCGCTGTCAGGAATTTTTATCAGAGTATAATCTCAAAGTTCCTTTCGCCGGATTCATAAACGACCATGTTTATTTTGGGTTAGCCATCCATTGCCACTGCAATCCTAAAAAGTTTTCATTGAACTCATCAGATTCCTGTGGAGTGGTGACAGGATACAATTTTTCAAACATTTGGTTTTTTATATTTCAGAACAGGCTCTCCTTTGCCGTCCTTGTCCCGATAGCTATCGGGATCAATTCCAATCACCGGCCAGTCATTAATCCATTACGCCTGCATCAATTGTTTTTGTTCCTTCGCTATTCATTTGCTTCACAACGATAATGCTTTTTATGCATAATCTGCTCGTGATGGATGAAGCCTGATCCGCGTATATTTTTCCCAGGGTGACACTGTTTGCTATCAAATAAGAAAAATCGTTCATAACCAATCTAATAAACTTTCGAAAAATATATATTAACATAGAAGAGAGGTTTCAATTTCTTTTAACTAAATCGATCTTGATTTTAATCGCTCATACCAATTTGGAGAGGGAAATAGGTTTGTGAAAGACAAGCGTTTGAAAGCAATTTACATAAGAACGCTCGTTTAGCAGATTTTTTAAAACATCTTCTTATCTTTTAATGGAGTAATTTTAAAACTTGAAATCAGAAAATAAAATAGCTTCGACACGGTAAAATAAGTATACCGGTTACTCTAATATACACTTTGAAATTATTCATTAAAAATATGGTTTGCATTCGATGCAAAATGGTTGTTAAGGATGAACTCACAAAGCTGGGTCTTCATTATACCACAGTGGAATTGGGTGAAGCCGACATCCTGGAAAATATCTCAGCATTGCAGCAGCAGCAGTTTAAAGCTGCCTTGTTAAAATCAGGATTGGAATTAATTGATGATAAAAAAAGCGAATTAATCCAAAAGATAAAAAATGTAATTATAGAACTGGTGCATTATTCCGAAGAACCGTTGGTCATAAACTTTTCAGAACATCTGAGCCAAAAGTTACAATACGATTATACTTATCTCGCTAATCTTTTTTCAGAAGTTCAGGGCACCACTATTGAACATTTTATGATTGCTCACAAAATTGAGCGGGTAAAAGAATTGCTGGTCTATAATGAATTGAATCTTACGGAAATTGCTTACCAGATGCATTACAGCAGCGTGGCACATCTCTCGGCACAATTTAAAAAGGTAACCGGCCTCACGCCTACGCATTTCAAACAAATAAAAGATAAAAGGCTCTCCATGCTTGAAGATGTGTGAATCATGTAACCTTTCAACAGATTTATATAACATTTGCCAACAGAATACTACGCATCTTTACCGGATGAAAAATACAGTCAACAATAAAACTAAGAATGCTGTAAAACCCGATACTTCAGAAATTGAAAAAGCAAAATCACATATAATTGTTGAGATCATTGAATACATACCAAACTCCGTAGTCAGTAAAACAATCATTAAGAAATTAACCGGAAATGTAAGCGTGATGTCGTTTGATACGGGTGAAGGGTTATCAGAAAAGACATCACCTTTCGACACTTTCGTACAAATCATTGAAGGAAAAGCAAACATCGTAATTAATAAAGTATCCAACTTGCTTCATACCGGCCAGGGCATCATCATACCAGCTCATTCATCTAACCTGATTATGCCAAACGGAAAGTTTAAAATGATTTCAACAGTTATTAAAAGCGGCTACGAATAAAATAAGCGCAGATTCACGCTACATAACTATCACGGCTAAACGTATCTTAAATCTCTTATTGTATGCCTGTTTCAACCAGGTCGGGCCTTTGCTTCAAATATCGCCAGCGCTTCAGTAAAAAAAATTTACAGTGAGGGCAAAGTATGCTAAAGAAAAACTTTGTTCCTTGTGTCTTTATCTGGAGAACTCCTGATGTGAAAAAACTGAACACCCAAAAAGTGTGAATGATGTAACCAATCAATGGAATTGTGTAACACTCAATCGCATTAAAGCAACGAACTTTGCAGTATTAAATTCAAATTAAAAATAATATTCCCGGTCAGCGACATCGAAAAGAGTCACCGTTAGATATTTTACAGAAGCGCTTCGCTTCGGGATTAATCACCAATGATGAATACCAGGAAAAGAAAAAAATTATTGAGAATAGCCGCGGTTAAATCAAGCTAATTATTTCTGAAGATTTCTGCGTTCACTCAACATTGGGATTGGTAATTAAATTGACTACGTCGAAATAACTGGTAAAAACGATAAGAATCATACATAAAAAAATAATCCTATTTAAAATGAAACAAAATAAAATAATCAATCTTAGTCACGGCATTTATTTAGCTATAGCAATATTAATGTCCGCTTTAATTCTTCAGTCATGTTCACATAAAATTGCATTTGCAACTTCATCAGTTGTGCCTGCAGCCGAAGGTTCGGTAAAAGTAAAGAAAGATAAAAACAACAATTACAATATTGACCTAAGCGTGATTCGCCTGGCAGATCCAAAAAGATTAAGCCCGTCAAAACAACTGTACGTAGTTTGGATGAATACAGACCAGAATGGCACAAAGAACCTGGGGCAATTAAAAACTTCGAGCAGTATGCTTTCCAAAACACTGAAGAGTTCATTAAAAACAGTGTCATCTGTTAAGCCCGTCAGGATTTTTATTACGGCCGAAGATGATGCTGCAGTTCAATACCCCGGCGGTGAGGTGGTGCTTGATACGAGTAATTTTTAAAAATAGACTTCAATTTAAAACACTCTGAATTTTAATAATTTATGAAAAATAATTGGATTGTTATAATAATTGTTCTTATCGCTGCCGTTGCCCTGATACTATTCCTGTTTAAACGAAATCGAATAGATAAAAGGCACTTATTAAACAAATTCACTAAGACGAAAGAAGAGGGCAAAATTGATTCAAATGCTTAAAAAATAAAATTATGAAACGCAGTATTAAAAGCCTTATTGGCTACACTATGGGTGCAACCGATGGTGAAATAGGAAAGGTCAAAGAGTTTTACTTTGATGATCAAAGCTGGACGATTCGTTATTTAATTGTAGAAACCGGAAGCTGGCTCAGTGGCCGCAAGGTGCTTATATCACCGCAGGCGCTGTTAACTCCCGATTGGAAGCACGAAGTTTTTCCCATTAATCTTACAAAGGAAAAAATAAAGAATAGCCCCGATGTAGATACGGAACAACCAGTTTCCCGCCAGCATGAAATTGAAATGTATGAATACTATCCGTGGACCAGTTATTGGGGCGGTGGCATTTGGGGCGGCGGCATGGGCGTTACAGGAATGATGACCGAGGTTCATGAGCCACTTGCAGAGGCAGTGAGAAAAGAAAACAGTACGGATACCAAAGACGCTGATGGTGATCCTCATCTCCGGAGTACCCACAAAGTTACCGGTTATAGCATCCATGCTGTTGATGGCAAAATTGGAGACGTGGAAGATTTTTTGGTAGATGATGCTTCCTGGAAATTGGCATATCTCGTAGTGGATACGGGTCATTGGTTTCCCGGTAAAAAAGTGATCATTTCTCCAAACATGATTAAAAAAATAGAATGGGATACTTCTGAAGTTATGGTCAATGTTACAGAAGCGAACGTAAAAAACAGCCCCGAATATGAACCCGGTGAAGCTATTAGCGAATCGTACGAAGCAAACCTTCAAAATTATTATGGAGACATCGTTGGTGATATTTATTGATCATAATTCTAAGCAATAAAAGCTTCCGGAATCTTTACATTTTTTCCAATTACAAATAATCCTGAAGAAATGGCTGAAAATAAAAATGACCAACATCTTCAGTAACCTGCTTATAACCCCCGGCCAGCAATCAACTAAACATACTCACGGTTGAAACCGAAGAATGGGATGCAGTAATAAGTGATCAAAGAAGACCACAATTCTGATCAGGCGAAAAATATGGAAGAAGAAATATTAAAATGGTGATTACCTATTCGAATCAGAAGAAACAAATACAGCTTACCCCACCCGTACTGTTCAACAAATATTTTCCAATGCAAAACATAAAGCCAGAATAAGTAAAGAAGTAGGTGCATAGCTTAAGGCATAGTTTTGCAACGCATTTACCCAATAAAGGAATCGACATAAAATATATAAAAGATTTGCTCGGGCACTTTAATATAAAAACAATAGAACGCTATTTGCATGTAAGCAAACAAAAGCTGGTAAACATCATAAGCCCGTTTGATGACTTGTATAAAAATGATGCCTTAGAATGGTAAATGCATTAATTTATAAAGGCTGCTTTACTTTTAA
>JALZAJ010000205.1 GCA_030948465.1 Bacteroidota bacterium | reverse complement strand
GTACTCCCATTTTCTCCCTGTGAGGGGTTCGTTAGCTTCATTACTCAACTCCAGGGCGGAACTTCCGGTTACTATTAACTGAACAGCTTTAAACTGATCGGTTATTAATTTCAAGGTGAGGCCTACTTTTGGTATCCGCTGTGCTTCATCTATGTAAACAATAGTGTGGTCTCCAATTATTTGCTGCAGCCGGAAAGTGTCCGGCTCATTCAGCAATTGCCTTACTGTACTGTCGTCCGCATTCAAAAACAGGTGTTTTCTATTTTGTAATATTTTTTGAATAAGTGTTGTTTTGCCCACTTGCCGTGGCCCCAGCACTAAAATTGCTTTACCGGTAAAGAAATCACTTTCAATGGCTTTTTCTATTTCTCTTTCAATCATATCAGTCTTTATTCACCAAATATAGTATTTTTTAGTGATTGTATTCACCAAATTTATCGTATAATCAGTGAAAAACTTTGATAGTCTTTCAATCTTCTACTTCAACCTTCAACTTTCAAACTGCCTTCAACTATATATCTTCCGAATAATCTCAACTGTCTTTAATCCTTCATAGCTGCTTATCATAATAGGGGCATTCTTACGAAGTACATTTATCACATTATCATATACTTTGTCATGATTGCTCATAGATCCGGTGTAGGTGCCATAGTCATTGGCCTTATTTTCACTCACCTGAAAATCCAAGTCTATGCCGTTGGAATATTTCAGTTCATTTAGATATTGTCCTCCTATTTTTACGGTTCCTTTTTCGCCGAATAATGTAATGGAGCCTTCCATATTTTTCTCAAAACTATTTACGGTATAGTTGAGGGTGCCGATTGCCCCGCTTTCAAATTCGAGGATGGCAACGCCGGTATCTTCGAAATCAATAATGTCTTTATGCTTATAATTATGCAGGTACGATTTTACATTTTTCACATCGCCCAGTAGCCAATACATCAAGTCAATAAAATGGCTGAACTGGGTAAACAATGTACCTCCGTCAAGCTCCATAGTTCCGCGCCATGGATCGGTATAGTATGCTTCATCCCTATTCCAGAAGCAATTTAACTGCATGCTGAATAACTTGCCCAGCTTACCCGCCTGTAAAGCTTCTTTTAAAGCAGCGACAGGAGGATTGAAACGGTTTTGTTTTACGATGAATAAATATTTATCAGCTTTTTCTGAAGCAGTTATCATATCCTTACAATCTTCAACTGTCAGGGCCATTGGCTTTTCACAAATTACATGTACGCCTGCCCGTAAGCATTGGATAGTGTGTTCAGCGTGCAGTCCATTGGGAGTACAGATAACAGCAATATCAAAAGGCAACGAAGCTGATAAAAGTGAATCGATTGAGTAAAATGGAACTGCATTAAATGTTTTTCCCAATACATCTGCTTTCTCAGTAACGATGTCGCATACGGAAACCAACCGTCCTACCCTGCTTATTTGTTCAGCATGACGATGTGCGATCTTCCCGCAACCAATAATTATAAATCTGTAGCTGGCGATTTTGTTGTACGTTTTGTGCAAGTCAATAAGAAACGAAAAACCCTTTAAATAACAGCTAAGAGAGACTCAAAGAAGAAGAACAGAGTTGCCACTAAGATACTAAGAAGAGAAATCTTTGTGTTTCATTTTTAGCTTTGTGACTTTGTGGCAAAACAATAATAAGGCAATCACAAATGAAATTTTTTCAAAGCCAGGTCCAATTCATCACTTGTCCCAATGTCAATATATTGGCCGTCCTGTATTTCCAGGCCTTTCACAATCATTTTTCTTTCAATAGCTAGATTGAAAACATCGCCTAAAACATTTTCAACCTTATTGTTTTTGTTGGATAAAATATGCTCGGTAATAAGATGAGTAAACGCCGGAGACCAGCAGGCGCAGCCCCACATGTGGGTGAGATCCGTTGTTGCAGGCTTGTCAATTGTATAAGTAACATTGTTGTCTTCATCGGTTGCCACCAGGCCAAATTTGGAGGGCGTATCTGTTTTAAAAAGCCCAAGAGTAAGATCGGCATTGCATTTCCTGTGATACGATAAAAGATCATCAAAAGCAAAAGCTGGTTCAATGATGGTATCAGGCATTCCAAAAATAACTGTCGCATCGCTGATCCAGTTTTCCGCGAGCGCCAGGGCATCCGGCATACCTCTCGGCTCTTCCTGGTAGAGATAAATAATATCCGTACCAAACCGCGAGCCGTCGCCATAGTACTTCATAATATCTCCTTTTCCTTCACTAACTATTATGGCTATACGACTGGCGCCTGCCTGGATAATATGTTCTATAAGATACTGACTGATCACTTTCGGCCTGCGTTGGTTAACTCCCCGTACCATATAATCCTGGTATCCAACAGGAAATAATTCCTTAGGGCATGGAAACGGCGCCAGGCGTGATCCTTTGCCTGCAGCGGGTATTAAACCAACGATATTATTATTTGGTGAATTCATGGGATTTTAAAATTGATCCGGTGATTTTTAGATATTGGAAAGGTTGCGTATTTATTATTCCATAATTATTATCATAACCAATACCTGAAGGACATATAATTGAAATAATAAGAGATCATCAACTCAAAACCTTTCGCCAGTTTTCCTTATAGACGTCATAACTAAAATGTTTCATCAGCAACTCACGATCCGGGTTAAACGCAGAAGGATCTTTAATAATTTTTCGAATGGCAAATGTTATTTCATCCTGGCTTCCGGGATCAACAAGCAGGCCCAGGCGGCCATCAAGCAGAGCATCCGTTGTACCGTCGCGATTACCGGCAATCACCGGTTTGTGATAATAGAGCGCTTCAATAAATGAAATGCCAAACCCCTCTTTTTCACTGGGCATCACATAAACGTCGCACATATTGTAATGATCTGCCAGTTCATTATCAGGAACAAAACCGGAAAAGAAAACGGTGCCATCAATACCAAGCTCATGTATTAAATTTTGCAGCCGTTCTTTCTCTTCTGCATCATATTTACCAACAAACAAATATTGTAAGTGAGGAAAGGCAGGTAACAATTCTTTAATCGAAACTAATATTTTATCGTATCCTTTATTTTTTTCGTGAATGGTAAGCCGGCTTAGCGTCATCAGAAGGATAGCCTCTTTTGCAATGCCATATTTCTGCCGCCAAAAAGGACGGTTTTGCCCGTCGGCCGGCAAAGGTAAAAAAGGATCAAGGCAATTGTTTACAATACTAAATTTTTGCTCAGCTATATCAAACAACTGTTTCATTTTTTCTTTTGTAAAACGACTCACCGGTAAAATAAGATCGCAGGCATTCAACATTTTTTTTTGCAGGGATGTCAATGGCTGCCACACCTCTTTGCCATGTGCGATCAATATCAGCTTTGTTTTTTTTGAAAATAATTTTATCAGGTAACCTGTCAATAAAAGCTTGATGTGCGTGAGTACCACTACCCTGCTTTTGCTTCCCTGCTGCAATGCCTTTATAACGAAAAGAGGTTTGTTTCCCGAAAATCCTCTAAAGGCTTCTTTAGGTAAATAAGGTTCTGTTTTTATTTTTTCGGGATCATCATACATCGAATACAGCCAAAGTTTTTCATTGTTTGCGGTACCGCATTCATAGATTGCTTTCCCTGCTACTCTTCCCACTTTTTCGATGCCCCCGGTGGATGAGAATGTTTTTAAGGTAAGAACGAGTATAGACAAGTTATTTCAGTTAGGAGTTCAGATTCGGATCAATACATGTTGAGCGCATAACAACATCTTACGCTACATACCTTTCATAATTTTCAGCAAAATCTGCGTAGGTTCTTCTGATTCCTTCTTTCAGTTCGATCACCGGATGCCATCCTAAACCATTGATCTTATCTACGTCCAGCATCTTACGCATAGTACCATCAGGCTTAGTGGTATCAAATACCAGCTTCCCCTGAAAGCCGGTAATAGTTTGAATGATGCGGGCAATTTGCTCGATAGAGTCATCCTTGCCCGAACCTACATTGACGATATCAGGTTCATTATAATTTTCCATCAGGAAGTAACAAGCTTCCGCGGCATCATCTACATGCAGAAATTCGCGACGGGGCGTTCCTGTTCCCCAAACGGTAACTGTATGATCATTGTTGAGCTTCGCTTCATGAAATTTTCTTATGAGCGCCGGCAATACATGTGAATTCTGGAGGTGATAATGGTCGCCTTTCCCAAATAAGTTCGTTGGCATTACACTTATAAAATTGCAGCCATGTTGTTTATGATATGCCTGGCACATTTTTATACCGGCTATTTTTGCAATTGCGTAAGCGTCGTTTGTAGGCTCGAGAAAACCGGTGAGTAAATATTCTTCTTTGATTGGCTGCGCCGCATTTTTAGGATAGATGCAACTGCTTCCCAGGAATAATAATTTTTTCACCTCATTCAAATAAGCCTGGTGAATGATATTATTTTGAATAGCGAGATTGTCGTAAATAAAATCTGCGGGATACGTATTGTTGGCCATAATTCCCCCTACTTTGGCTGCCGCCAGAAATACGTATTCCGGTTTTTCATTTTCAAAAAAAACTTTTACGGCATTAAGGTCCCTCAGATCCATTTGAGATGAAGATCTGCAAATCAAATTGCTATATCCTTTCTCTTTTAATAATCTTACGATGGCGCTTCCTACAAGCCCTGAATGTCCTGCAATGTATATTCTGGCATTCTTATCATCTGAAAAATTCAAAATAATTTAATTTAAATGTGATTGTAATTGTGATTGAAAAAAGTCAATTTTAAAAAACAATATTAGGAAAAAAATTATTGTGTCACGCTTGTTCAGGTGTTTTCAAATTGTTACCGGTTGATGAGCTCAGTTGCACTGCCCATCTTTTCAAGCATTAAACACGCTTCGTACGACGGGAATGACATATTGGCTTTATATCAATTCCAGGTTTTTTTTATCAAAATGGGCGCTTAACTGCAGGTCCATTGAATCAATTTTCACAATTGCCCTGTTGCCAAACACGTTTATTACCATTCCTTCATAATTCATTAGTACGCCCTGGGTAATACGCACTTTTTCATTCAAACCAAAGTCTTTTTTCTCAACCGTAACATCATCAAATTCTTTCAAAAATCTTCGAATAATATCGATTTCTTCGTCCCGTACAATCGCAGGTTTTCCCAGCCAATGCACAAAATTCAGGATCCCTGCGATTTCCCTGATTTCCCATTTTCTTTTGTCCTCCAGTTTCACAAAAACATATCCCTTAAATACCGGTTCAAGAACCACTTTCTTTCTATCGCTCCATTGCCTTGTGACCTTATTAAGCGGACAATAATGCTCAATGCCTTTACTGAAGAGCGTTTCGGCAATTTTCTTTTCCCATCTTGGCCTGGTATATACTACGTACCAGTTTTTTTCATGTCTCGTTACCTGCAGGTTTGCTTTTACTTCGTTCACAGAGTTTTTCAAAGATTTTTTTTATTACCGTAAATAATCACTCAAAAAATAAATCCAACTACTCCACAGCTTCGCTATTCCTCAGTCACATCTTTTAACTGCGGTAAAAAATTATTACACTGTGTTCATGAGCGTTGCTTATCTTTTGAAAAGCTTTTTTATGCTGCTAATAATTCCAGGCTTTTCTTCGAGGTAATACCCGCCACCATATTCATTACCGTATCCGTATCCATATCCGTATCCATAGCCGTAACCATTTCCATAGCCGCCAAAACCATATCCATAAATATGAAATCCTCTTGGCTTTATACCATTGAAAATAACGCACATGTTTTTAAATTTCTTTTGCTGGTTCAGTGAATCCACCATCGTAAGAAACACTCTTGGAGTAACGGCATGCCTCACAACAAAAAGGTTAATGTTCGCATGTTCCTGCAGCAATTGCGCATCAGTAACAGGAGAAACAGGCGCTGTGTCCATGATCACATAATCGAATTTTTGCTTCATTTCCGCTATTAACTCATGAAATTTACTTCCCGAAATCAGTTCGGTAGGATTAGGAGGAATAGGACCCGCAGAAATTACATATAAGTTCGGTATCTCTGTTGGTTTGATGATGTCATCAAGGCTTGCTTTACCTACGAGGCAACTGGAGATGCCCGGAGTTTTCTTTACATTGAGAAGCCTGCTGAGTTTTGGCTTCCGCAGATCGAGTTCCATAAGCGCCACTTTTTTTCCTGTAAGTGTGAAGCTTATGGCCAGGTTAATGGCGATAAAGCTTTTCCCTTCACCGGAAATACTTGAAGTAATCATCAAGGTGTTTTGTTCTTCATTCAGCCCCATGAAATTGAGGTTAGTTCGTACCGATCTAAACTGCTCGGCAATTATTGTGCGTTTGCCATCCAGGATCACAATAGGATCCTTTGTTTTCACCTGCACGATTTCGCCCATAATGGGCACCTTTATTTTATCCTCAATTTCTGATCGGAATAATACTTTCCTGCTAAACATTTCTTTTAATAAAACAAGAAAGGCTCCCGCCAAAAGTCCGACTACCAGCCCTGTTAAGTAGAAGTTTTTGCCAATGGGAGAAATAGGACCGTAAGCAAAAGGAGCTTCAATAACTCTTAGGTCGGCGCCTGTAGAAGCTGAAGAAATTGCGGTTTCTTCCCTTTTTTGTAAAAGATAGGTGTATATATTATTTTTTATCGCCTGCTGCCGGCTGATGTCCAGGAAAACCCGTTCCTTTTGGGGTATCTCTTGTAATAAATAGTTATTTGCCGCTATTTGTGAGGCTATCTGGCTCTTTTGGGTCAGGATTTCTTTCCTGATATTCCTGATATTTTCAAATATATCTTGCCTTATTCTGTCAATTTCTGCGTTTGCCAGCAACAACGCATCATTTTTTTCGCCGGTAACGTTTTGTAAACTTTTTACTGCGACTTCCGAGTTATATAATTTGTCGAGCAATGATGCCAATGTCGGTGTATTCAAAATAAGCAGGGACGGCACAGTACCAGGGCTCTTGCCTTTGCTGAGGGCATAATCATTTACATTCCTAAGAAGCTCAAGCTGAAGATCGAGCTCGCTGTTTCTTTCATCAAGTGTTTTTACCTTATTGAAATAATTGCCTGCCTGACTTCCAAGATCTACTACAGACGAATTAGCCTTATATCCGGATATTTTTTTTTCAACACTGTCAAGCTGAAAGGTTACAAGATCCAAACGATCATCAATAAACTGCAGAGTTCGGACTGCTATTTGGTTTTTATCGCTAATGGCGTCCTTATTGTAAATGTCGAAAAGTTTTGCCAGGACATCCATGCCTTTTTGTGGTACCGGGGTTTGAAGTGATACATTCAAAACCGTTGATGAAAACGAATAAGGTGATATGTTTAGGCCAGGCGTAATAGAACCGGCCCTGCCTGTCGCCGAAGAAAATTCCACATAGTAATTTTTACCCGTAACGGTAGGGTTATAATCATGGTTAATAACCAGCCTTACCAGATTGTTATTAAGTACCACTGTAGAATCAAAAGGGACGATTTTATTATCAATCAGGACCTGTTTTTTGCCCCAGTCAACCGAAAAGAAATAAGTTGCCCCGGAGTTAAAAGTCTCCTTATTAACCACTTGAAATTCTACTGGTGAATTTGCTTTATATAACTCTTCTGTCCGAACATTTCCCTTGTTATATACCGTTGCAAACAAATCCAGGTCTTTCACCACCTCCTGCATCATGTCCGTAGAACGTAACACCAAAATCTCGTTATCTACAATTTTCTTTTCACTGAATATATTTAGCGCATCCAGCACTTTGGAATCGCCGCCACCTTTGTCGGGGTCTTTCAATAACACTCTTGCCGATGCCACGTACTGCGGCACCTGCGACCTTAAATTAATAAACGCCACCAATAAAGAAACAGAAACGGTCACGACAAACAATGGCCAGAAAGGCAGGTATTTGTAAATTACCTGCTTGAAGATATTGGTTTCGGTTTTTTCTTTAAAAAATTGGTCTTCGTCCATTGCTGTTAAAACGTCATAATTTTAGTACCTGGTTAATAATTAAAAGAGCAAAAGACACACCTGCCGTAATATATGAAATGATCTGGGCGGTCTTTGCTGTCTTTACCTTCACAGGTTCTACATACAAAATATCATTGGGCTGCAGGTAAAAATAAGGGGAATAAAAAATCGATTGGTCTGTAAGATTCAAGCGTTTAAATTCTTTCGCGTCGCCTTTTTCCCGTATAACAAGTATGTTATCGGTTTTCCCTTTTTCGCCAATATCTCCGGAGCTTGCCAAAGCATCCAATAAAGTCATATTCTCAATCGCCATAGGTAATATCTGCGGTGCCGAGGCTCCTAATATGGTTATGTGCCGGTTAAGAATTCCCACACTCACTATCGCCTCTTTTAAATAAGGCACTAAATCTTTTTCCAGTTTATCCTTTAGTTCTTTTTTTGTCATTCCTTCTACGTGAATAATCCCCAACTTCAGGAAGCTAATATCTCCATGGTCGTCCACAAGATAGCCACTCATAGCGCCAGACGTATTTTGCGGTGCGTTGTACAAGGCAACATCGGGGCTCAGGCTGGCTACCGTAATGCTTAATAAGTCCGTTTTCAAAATTTTAGTTTCAAAGTTCTTATTTACCACATTGCGTAAAGCAGTGTCTTTTTGAAGGTTTTGAAAATAAGTAGTTTTTTTCGATTCCGTGCAGGATGTGAGGTGAACCAGGAAATAAATGGCGCCGGAAAATAAAGCCGTGGGGACATACTTTTTAGCTCGGGCTACCATAGCCGCTCCCTGAGCTTCAACAGTTTTAATTTTAGGAGTTGGAAGAGGTAAATTTTGCATAACAGGTTCAAAGGCAATTATATCGGAACTGCCTTACCTAAACTTTTAGACGATGGCAAATTTAGTCGAAATTTATGGATAAAAAGGCCGTTACATTTCATAGATCAATTTGACTTTCCCGTTTCGGAAAAGAAAAAGCAATTATGTTTTAGTAGAACTATACGGCAGAGGCGTCTTTTTTGTGAGAGCTGCGAATTTTAATCATGCCGTAACCAATCCCTGCAGCAAGCAGCAGGCTAAGGCCGCCATCTATGGGACAAGCGGGATCCTGGGGATCGCAGCTTGGATCAATTTGTGCATGTACCAACGAAGGAAAGCATATAAATATCAGCATTAAAAAAACAGTAAAAAATAAAACCCTCGAAATTTTCTTCATAAACACGATTATTGCTGCTAAGTTATTTAAAAATTCAGGATAATAGATTCTAAATATTGAATGGATGATAAAAAGCGGTAAAAATTTTGCCTGGATTTTTAAGGATATTTCATGTCCCGGTGAAAAAAATAATTGACCTAATAAATTATTTTTTCAGTTATTTTTTTATTTTCCGGTGTAATAATTTCTAATTGATATATTCCTTTCTTCATCACTTGTAATGGTTCGATGGTTCCTTTTAGATTTCCGCCCGCATGTTGTAATTTTTCAGACACCAATACCTGGCCGGAATTATTCACGATCCTTACCTGGTAAGGTCCTGCAGGACTGTTATCTAACTGGAAATGCAGTGCGTTATTAACTATAGGGTTTGGATAAACTTTTATTCTTTCTACCGCATTTCCGTTATACACTTTTACCACCTCGCTGTATTTTAATTTGCCATCAATTTCTAAACTCGCAATCCTATAATAGTTGCAGGCATTTTGAGGATGACTATCAATCCAGGAATAAGCATTACTCAATAAATTAGTTGCCTTGATATTTGTTGCGGTAACAAAACGGGTACCATCGTTCGATGCTTCTACCATGTAATTTTTAATTTGATTTTCATTTTCCGTTCTCCAGTCAATGCGAATATTTTTATCTTGCCGGTAAGCCTTCAACTGAGTAAAGGTTACGGGTAAAGGTCCTAAGGCGGCCGTCTGGAATATAATCCTGAACCTAAGTGCGTCCGCTGATGCCGGGTCATTTGTTACTGAAAAATCAGCAGTAGTGGTTCCATTAAGGTTTATTGGTGTAGATGTATTCAAATAACTGTCTTCCAAAAAACCCTCCATTCCAGGGTGATTGAGATTATCTGTAATAAATTCCAGTTGATAAGCTACTTGTCGCAATTGCCACAATTTATAGAAAATAGTGTCCGTATCGGTAATAGTTTGTCTTCGTTCGATCACCAAAACTGTGGTTCCCCGGAGCATACCCATATTTTCAGAAAAATTGCTCATCTTACGGGCATCTTTACCATCAATGGCATTACTGTAAGATGGAGAGTACTGGGTAAGATCACCATCTAATAAAATTGGTGCCCCGGCTGCTTGTTTTACATATAGATTACTTCTTATTTGCTCAATGCTGCCATTACCTCCGTAAACATTTGGCAAGGGAATGCTGAAAACGGCAATACTGAAAAGTATGCCACACAGGAAAGTAAAGTTTTTTTTCATGAACGAATTTTGCGGATTGAATTCTCAGAATATTGAAAAAGAAAATTATTAGTAGAACGCAAGCATACGGGAAAAAAGTATGTATTAGCCGCAAACTCATTGAATTTCCTGCTTTTGCATTTTACACAACACACTCTGGAAGTGAAGACAAGGCATCCCGTTGGCAGGATCTTAGCCCACATTGCAACTAAGCGGATGAAAACACCTCTGTATTGTGGGTTTGAGTTTTTTTAATTCCGGCAGGGGGACTACAGATTTTTTACGGGTGAAGGGTTGCTGTTTATATTTTAAGGCTGAATAAATTTCTTTTATCTGCTGTGTTGGCTCACTGCATTGACGGATGGCGATTTGTTGTCCATAATCATTTTGCATTGTAGTGGTTACTATTTTTTGCGTGTTCATTATTCTTACAAGATCACTCCATTGGTTGTTGATGCCTTTTTGTTTAAGTTGATAACGAATAGTATTCACCATCCAATACGCCAGCAAACCGAGATGAAGATGCGCCATTTCCGCTGCATCGGTCTCATGATAAATGGGCCGCAGATCAAGGTCTGTTTTTAGTACGCGGAATGTTGCTTCTATTTCTCTGATTGTATTATAGATTGCCCATTGCACCTGCTCATCTTTTGCATCAAGATTTGTGCGCAATAGATAATAACCTTCTTTGTTTTCAACAGGTTTTTGTTTCCAGATTATATCAGTAACTATTTCTTCATCATTTGACTGCGTAATTACATCATACTGTTTGTTCATACTGGGTATCCTGCCAATTCTCTCCCAAACAAAAAAAGTTTACTTTTGAAAATTTAATTATTGATAATGAAACAGACCATACTGACAATAACACTAATTGCTACTTCATTTCTATTCGGTTTCGCTTTTAGTATAATAATTTCTAACAAAAAAACAGACCCATCAAAAATGAAAAAAGTAACAGGAATCGGAGGCATTTTCTTCAAATGTAAAGACCCAAAAGCAATTAATGAATGGTATAAAACCCACCTTGGGTTTGACACAAGCCCTTATGGAACAAGCTTTGAATGGCGACAAATTGATGATAGCACAAAAAAGGGCCTTACCCAATGGAATCCTTTCGCAGAAAATACAAAATATTTTGAGCCTTCAACAAAAGACTTTATGATAAATTATAGAGTAGAGCATTTAGAAGCATTGGTTGAAGAATTAAGAAAGGAAAACGTAACTATCGTAGATAAAATTGAGACATACGATTATGGAAAATTTGTTCACATTGTTGATGTTGAGGGAAACAAAATAGAATTATGGGAGCCCACGACATCGAATACGAAAAATTAAGTGAACAAATGGGAGCAAGACAACAACATAGCCAACCACTAATATAGTAATATGCATAGGCCTACCGGCTTTCACCCTGGAAAGAACGACATCCGATGAGGAAGATGAAATTTGAAAAACTAATAATTAATTCTAAATCGATTGCTATAACGCCAGAACAAATATCAAGAAGTGGCATTTCAAAAAAATTGTGAACAGGATCTGATTCAATAACTGCGAAAGCCTAACCAAGGCCACGATGACAGGAATGTTTGGAATAAAAACATTCCTGAATCAGCATTAGTCCTTATGAGCCTAAAACGTTGCCTTAGAACATTGAAACAATGAAGTTTACATTTGCATTTTTAATCTATAGCTTTTTATTTATAAGATGGCTTACCACAGAAGAATAAATCCATTTTCCAGGCAGAATAATGATACCGGCTTTGCAGGTGACAACAATGAAGTCGGTGGCCGTTTTATTAACAAAGACGGCAGCTATAATCTTGTAAAAGAAGGCCTGCCTTTTCACAAAAGATTTAGCATATTTCATGACATGCTGAATTTGCCTTTGTGGAAATTCATTACCGTGATACTTCTCTTTTATATAGTGATCAATCTCGCATTTACATGTATTTATCTTATAGTGGGTACTCATCAGCTTGATGGGTTAATTGATGGTGGCAACTGGAAAATATTCAGGGAAGTTTTTTATTTCAGTACACAAACATTTACCACCGTTGGCTATGGACATGTAAGCCCGGTGGGCGATGGCGCTAATATTGTTGCAGCCATCGAAGCATTAACAGGCTTTCTTTCACTTGCAATTGCCACGGGTCTTATTTACGGGCGTTTTTCAAAACCAAGAAGTTATCTTGTTTTTAGTGATCATGCATTAATATCTCCTTACAAAGGAGGAACTGGCCTTATGTTTCGTTTCGCAGCATTCAAAGACAAACATGCGCTTACCGATCTTGAGATAAAAGTGAATACCGGCCTCCTTGTATTGCACGAAGAAAAGCCTGTATATAAATATTTTACTTTGGAGCTGGAAAGAACACGCGTAGAAAGTATGCCTTTAGCCTGGACGGTTGTGCACCCTATTGATGAGAACAGCCCGCTTCATGGATTTACAGAAGACGACATGAAAACAGCCGATGTGGAATTGTATGTTATGCTGCGTGGCTTCGATGATGTGTTTTCAAATTTCGTACAGCAACGCACTTCTTATACTTTCAATGAAATATTATTCAATCGAAAATTTGTACCGATGTATCGCGAAAGTGATGATGGTAAAACAACCATCCTGGAACTGCAAAAATTAAACACGCATAAAAGCACTTGAGATTTTGGATTTTTTACTCGATTCCATACCCCGTGAGCTTTTTATCTTTAAAGCAAATTTTTAATGATGCAGGCTTTGCCGGTGTTCCCAAAATAAATGAAAGGCCATCACGGTTTAATAGAAGTAGTTTATATGCTGCTATTATAAGTAAATGATAACTTGCTTAAAAGATTCAAAATTTGATTTAACAGAAGTTGATCTCTAACAAATCTCTCAAATAGAAGATTCATTAGTATTTTCACTTTGCATTTTATTCCGTTTTACTTATGGGAAAGCTGACTATCATATTACGGTTACTTATTTTTTTTACAACTTTTTTATTGGGCAAGACAAGCATGGCGCAATTATGCCAGGGAAGCCTTGGCAATCCTGTAGTGAATATTACCTTCGGATCGGGCGCTAATCCCGGAGCTCCTCTTGATCCGGCAATCACTAATTATAATTACGTTCCCTACTCGTGCCCTGCCGATGGCGAGTACACGATAGGCAACTCTTCCTCCGCCTGCTTTAATGATACCTGGCATGTTTTACCGGAAGATCATACCGCAAATGATACCAGCGGCTACATGATGATTGTAAATGCATCGTACACTCCCGGGGATTTCTATGTAAATAAAGTGGATGGCCTTTGTGACAATACCACCTATGAATTTGCAGCCTGGATATTAAATATTCTACGGCCAACGGCTTGTGGCAACAATGGTATTAAACCAAACGTGACCTTTGCTATAGAAACAGTTGCCGGCACGGTTCTGCAATCATATAAAACAGGTGATATCGCAGCATCTGATACGCCTCAGTGGAAACAATATGGATTATTCTTTACGACACCGGTTAATACAAATAGTATTGTTATAAGAATAACTAACAATGCACCTGGCGGTTGTGGAAATGATCTGGTATTGGACGACATTACCTTCCGGCCTTGTGGTCCGTTAGTTACCATATCGATCAACAATACTTCAAAATCAATTAACCTTTGTCAGGGAGATACGTCCTCACTTACTTTTACAAGCACCGTGACGCCGATTGGCAATAACACTACGTATCAATGGCAGGAAAGCACCGATCAGGGAATTACCTGGAATGATATTCCCGGTGCGACAAACTCTTCCTACACGCGGCTGGCTGTTGGCGGCCTTGGCGTTTATCAATACAGAGTGGCCGTCGCGCAGGGAAATTATATTCTTACGCCTTCCTGCAGCCGTGTTTTGTCTGACCCAATTATAGTAAACCAGGTGGCGCTTCCCATACCCAATGCATCTAATAATGGACCGGTCTGTGAAGGATCATCTCTTATTTTAAATTCAACTGCAGGAAGCGCCTATAGCTGGACGGGGCCATTGAATTTCACGAGCAATCAACAATCTCCTGCGATCAGCAATGTTCCATTAAACTATAACGGGAAATTTTATGTGAAGCTCACATCCGTTGACGGCTGTGTAAATACAGATTCAACTACGGCAACAATTATTCCGGGTCCCCTGGTTAACGCGGGCAACGATGCTACTATATGTGAAGGACAATCGACCATGCTAACGGGAATCACTAATGCAAGTAATTATGTATGGCAGCCTGCTCAAAGCCTGTCTGATCCTCAAATTTTAAATCCTGTCGCGAC
>JALZAJ010000197.1 GCA_030948465.1 Bacteroidota bacterium | reverse complement strand
TCGCTCATTCGTTACAAAATTTAAGATTGATTTTATTTTTATAATGTCAAGTCAGGATTTTCCGGACCAAAATGTTTTAGCATCACAATTGGGTCTGTAGAAGATTTATTTACAATCACAACTCCTTCTTTTGCGGCAGATTCGCTCACAAAATATTCGTCATGCGTTAACTGTCCGTAACGGATCAATGCCGGGGTTTCAATATCCCAAACACCCATTGTGCCATGCCCCTGCATCATGATCATTCCATAGGCTGCACTGTCTTTGATCGTTACGGTTGCTCCCGGTTCTACGGTTAATTCTTTGGCACTGAAAGCATGTGAGAGGTAACAAACCCATTTTTCAACATATCCTCCGGCTTGCATTTCCGCTATAGGGTTCACGGGTTTTGGATTCATGAAGCGTGTTTCCAAAATATTTGGATCGACATTTAAGTCCCAGTCGATTACATCCATCAGGGCATCAAAATCGCCTTTCATATTTTCCGGTGTGCCGTTCCATAGTAGTACTTCAGGAATTATCGCTTCGTTCACTAAAGACTGGTACATGGCAAAAACATCAGAGGCTTTCTGCGGCTCGTACGTGCACATACTACCGGGGGCATGCAGCATTCCCGGCGGCACATCCCAGCCAGTTCCCGGTTCCAGGCGAAAAGCCTGTGAAAAATTAGTGATCTTGTTGTCGCCTTTTGTAAAGTTTACGAGGCACTCACGAATTTGTTCTTTTGTTGTTCCCGGTGCGATGCCAAAAAAGGTATATGGAAAATCACCGCCATGGTTATTTACCTGCGGTGGAAAATAATAGGCTTCGGGTTTACCCTTTTGCCCGATCAAGGCAGCCTTTTCATCATTGTGATGAATGTGATGAGGGAGCGGCCCCATGTTATCAAAAAACTTGGAATACATCGGCCAGCTTTCATATTCATCCCAAAGGCGTTTACCGATTAGTTCGCCTTTTAATTCATCAACGGCATCTTTTAATAAAAGCAATTTTTCTTTGTCACCATCTTTAAATACAATAAGACTCAAGCCCTCATGCTCACCCGTCAGAGGCCCATTCTTTGCCGGAGTGGTGGAAGAAAACCATCGTTCATCAATGCCCCCACGCTCGCCGCCAAGGACATAATAATCATCAGGGTGCAATTTTATTCTTCGCCCGGGGACACAAAACGACCGCGGTACCCAGTTAGGCGCTAAACGTAAAATTCCCTTTCCCTGGTCTAATGCTTTTTGAGCTAAACTTATTTTTTCTGCTGTTTCCATTTAAAGTGATTTTTATAATTAAGCAATATTTAATTTAATTATCCCACAAAGACACAACGACCACAAAGAATAAACTTGATAGGACGCTATATATTTTTTAAGAACTCTTTAATCTTTACATCACTTTCCATTACTTCAATTTCAAGATCGTAAGCCCGGGTTTCTCCTGGTTTCATTAAAATTAGCTGTTGATCTTTCCTCGCTTTTGCTTGTCCTATTGGTGGATGGGTCCCAGGTTCGAGACCAGTTACATATTCACCTTTGCCCCAATGTTGCCAATTCGTTAACCACGGCAATTGCTTTTTATTGAACCGTAAAGCAAGGGTAAGGCCTATCTTGGAATTATGAAACCCACAGACACAGCGGCCGGAACTATCAGGAGTAACGTCGATAAAAGCAACCGCCTCCCCTGTGCCATTATGATCTTCCAATGGCGGGGGACATGTGCGGAAATTATTTCCTTCCCTAAAAATCTTATCATTTATTCCGCCGGGGCGTGGTTCCCATTCACCTTTCCATAATATATCAGTTCCTTCATCGATTAATGGCCAGCCAAAATTGCAATGATATAATATCATGTGAGGAGCCGGGATATTTCCCCTGTTCGTTACTTCATCGTGAATATGGATGGAAGCTGTTCCGATTGTTCCTGATATCGTTCGTTTCAATTCAAGGTTTGGGCCGAATATTCTTGTTTCTTTTATTTTTCCCGTAATACTCATTTCCATATTGCCTGTCGCGGGGTCAGGTTGTATAATGGATTCTATCTCCGCAGGAATATTGCTTATCGCCCCATGAAGACCTCTCTTCCCAAATTCATCTTCTTCAGGTCCTCCAACATGAGTCAGGCCGCAGGTAACCAGCAGCCCTCCGCCAAAGGTGTTAAGCCAATCTAATCCCCGCTGGGTAAATCGCTCCGGTGGTGTAATTCCCAAATCATTTAGCCAGGTAAGGCTGTGCTGGTTGTAAAATGCATCTGCAATATCCATTGCCCTGTCAATAACCAC
Organism: Bacteroidota bacterium; assembly: GCA_030948465.1. GTDB lineage: Bacteria > Bacteroidota > Bacteroidia > Chitinophagales > Chitinophagaceae > Ginsengibacter. The sequence continues at coordinate 7,371 of JALZAJ010000197.1, read as the reverse complement.
CTTGTACCTCAAACCTGTTCCGGTGTTGATCCAGGCAATACGGGTTCCCCGGCTTGCACCATTGTCAAGTATGGAAGTTTCAATTCCTCCTAGTTGCGCAGGATTGGATATTTTGCCGGACCAGGCCTGATCTTTCAAAATTATGCTCTTTAATTATGGCTAAATAGAATTTCCACTGAACTTATTTGGTGCCTCCTTTAAATACTTTATTATTCTTATCACCCCCTGACATCAGGTATGCCATCAGGTCTTTAAGTTCTTCCGGATTTAACCTATTGATCAATCCCGGAAGCATTATAGAAACGTCTGAAAGTTTAGTTGAGGCCACGTCCTTCTTCGAGACTTCCCTCAGCATTTGTGGAGCAAACGGATTCTGCGACACATAATATTTATCATTGTCTTCGCGAATGAGCCGTCCCATTACCGTACTGCCATCTTTTAGTAAGAAATTGGTAGCGGCATATTGATCTGATATCACTTTACTGGGATCTATGATTGATTCCAGTATGTCTTTGCCGGAAAACCGGGTACCCAATTGAGTCAAATCAGGGCCGACAGAACCTCCTTCTCCGCCCAGAGTATGACACGAAACACAAAGGGATGCTTTAAACATTGCCCTGCCCTGGTCAAAGTCTCTGCCGGTTAAATTTTCTACTAAAGGAGCGCCTTCAGCCATCGTCCAATCCCGTCCGGGGCCTTTAGGCCTTACGGCATTATCTGCCAAATGAATTCCACGATCGTTAAGTAAAGCGTTTCCGGAGATACTGTCATAATGCGCAAATTGTTCTTTCGGCACATTACGCAGCGCCATCTTCCTGGCCAAATTAATATATCCGGTGTAGCTATTACCGCCCTTGCGGCCAAGGAAATCATAAAAATATTTAAAATATTTTTCTCTCATTTCAGGTGTCCAGCCGACTTTGTCCGAACTCAATACGGTGGCAAGATATATCTGCTGTGCAGGTGGCTGATTAGCCAGCATATTAGCCACATCCAGTCCATATTGCTGATTTCGCAAGATAAGATCTGATGACTGAGTCGCTGTTTTTTGATAAGAAGTATCGTCTTTTGCAACGTCCATCAAAGCGAGGGTTTTGCCTGCGGCCTGTGGATCTCCGATGAACACAAGAATTTTGCTAAGCGACCTGTTTAATTCGTTGGCGCCAGCCGGATACTTGGCCTCCAGGTACGAAATTAACTGCGCACTTTGAGCGGAGTTTGGCTTTCCCATGCGGGAAAGGGTTAATTCAATTGCCCGTAAAAAATCTACTTGCTGAGGTTGAGATAAGGTTTCGTAATTAATGCCCATTAACGCGCTTAAAATTCCGTCTTTTGCATCTTTATTGCCATTTCGTGCCAAAGCTATCATTGCCTCGGTTAGAGCAACCGGATCTTTTTCTGCTAATGCTTTTGCCTGCCATTGGCTTACTGGCTGATGCTCTACCGCAATACGGGCAGCGTACCTGATGAACCGATCATTATCTTTTAAATACGGCCAGGCGATTGTAACGGCGGAAGTATCTGGTTTCCCCTGGAAATCTTCCAGTTGCTTCCTGGTTTTTCTAGCTTGTGATTCATTTGCTCCGCTAGATGCTGATAAGGGTTCAACTTTTTCTGTGTTATCTCCATAGTAAACCCGGTAAAGGTCTGACTCAATTCTACGCCCTCCGGTAAGAAAATACAAAGCGCCGTCCGGTCCTATAGCTCCATCAGTTAACGGCAACGGCGAGCCGGAGATAAATTCTTCGGCTTTCCCTTTGTAGGATGAACCTTCCGGAACCAACTCAAAATGGTACATAATTCCATAACTCCAATCAAAGGTGAATATGCCTCTGCGATACTTTTCTGGAAAACGGGCATTCATACCATTCATGACGTTGGTCGGGGATCCCTGCCCTACATTAATAACTGCCGGTAAATTGTCGGGGTAGGCGGGGGACCATTTCTCGTTATTTTCCCGGTATCCATAATCGCTCCCACTTGTTACATGATTTATCCGGATTGGCCTGTACCATGGAAGACCCATATCCCACTCCATATCAGAATCAAAAGTAAATAGTTCTCCATCTTCATTAAAGGCCATGTCGAAAGGATTCCGATAACCTGAGCTAATTAACTCCCAATTAGTGCCGGCAGAATCGGTCTTTGCGATCCAGCCTCCTGGTGGCTGGCGATCATTTCCAAATCCATTAGGATCCAATACCAACGGCAGTAAATTATCCACTTTCCAGGTTTTTGGCAGCCTGTAATTGTCCATTGGTGGCAGGTTGGTAAAATTTCCTGCAATTACATAGATCGATTTTTTATCCGGAGATAAAACCGCATTATGCGGCCCATGTTCTCCCTCGCCTTCAAACCTTTTTAGCAAAGTAATTTTATCAAACTTATCATCACCGTTAGTATCCTGAACGCGGTAAAGTCCGCTTGGCCTCGTAAGACTATCTGCTTCACCTTCATCATTCACTGTAACGTAAAGGCTGTTAAATGCATATAGCAACCCGTGTGCAAGTCCCATTTTTACCTTTGCTTTCGAGGTGTCCCCCGGCATCTTAATATCCAACTTTTCTACCATCACTTTTGATTTGGCTGTATCATAGCCAATCGGGGGAATGGTGATGCGATATAGGTAACCATATTGATCAGAAGCGATCATCCTTCCTTTATCGTCAAAAGTCATTGCAATCCATGAACCCTGGTCATTATCGCCGGGACTGTATAAATGTTCGGCATGAAATCCGTCCGGTAACTTCAGCTTTGCAATTTTAGGATCTGCATTTTTTTTGTCTTTGCCGGATTGATTACAAGAAGTTCCTAAAATAAGAACTAAAAATACAAGCATTAATTTCAAACGGCTGTTCTGGCCAATGTTCATGTTAGGATATTTTTTTAAAGCGTGACAAATACAAAGCAATTTCTAAAATAACTAAGTTAAGTTTTATCGATCTTAAATATCGGTACTTTCTTAATTAAACTTTTAAATCAACAAATCAATTCAAGAATTTAATCCAAATGATCTTTGCAAACCGGCCATGCAAACAAACAATCTATTTATTCTCCCGGAGAAATGCGACAAGGTCTGCCATTTGTTGTTTATCTATTTTCTTTTCAAAGCCAACCGGCATCGCTGATACTCCCATAGTCTTTAGCGATTTAATATTCTGCCGGGCCACTGTAGTTTTGACCCCACCTTCCTTGCTTAAAATAATGGCGTTCGGTGTTTCCGTTGCAATAACTCCCTGCACAGAAGTTCCATTATTCAGCGTAACATCCCACATGTCGTACCCATGAGAAATAGAAATATTTGGATCAAGAATATTTATCATAATACCTTCCGCGGTCCAGTTATGAACCGTTCCCAGGTCTGGCCCGAATGCCACGCCCAATTTGCCTCTTACCTGGTGGCACATAACGCAATTGATTTGAAAAACGGTTTTGCCTTTTACCGGATCGCCATTTAACTTTAGTGCAGCTTCATAATCTTGTATTACCGATTTTCGATCTTCATCTTTATTTGTTAACAGCGTTCTGGCCTCCTCTTTAAGCGAGCCGGGTATATCACGCATAAGGATAACCGTTCTCGACCAACCCAATGCACCCTTTTCTACCGTACCTTTTTTAATAGCATCCAGCAATAACCTGATCCGTTGCACATTGAAGGGCTCATCGATAAAAGTATTCAGCGCAGTCTCTCTTATACCCGGCGTCAAAGCAGTCCATTGATTCAGGATAAATGATGAAACCTCTGAGTCGGGTATAGAACTCAATGCCTGTAATGCAGCTACCTGAACATTTATAGGTATTTCCGGCTTAATAAGATTTTGCAGGAACGAGGCAAAAGGTTTAGGATTTTGTATTGCCAGCAGGTGAATGGCTTCGGTTCTTTTTTCCGAAGATAAGGTGTCGTTTTCTGCTAACTGTTTTGCACGTTCCATAATCTGCTGAGCTTGCTCCCCTCCGGGGAGGCCTATTACCTTCAGCACATGACGGGCACTTTCCCTGATTGCGACATCTGGTTGATTAAAACAACTATTTACCATCATGCTTCGTTCTCCCTGTATTCCTTCAGGCAAAGATTTTCTGCTTTTGAGCCCTTCTGCTATGCCTTCTAACAGCGGAGCCTGCCAGGCGGTCTCTCCGGCCATTGTGGGTTTAACTGCTTTCAAAAGAAAAGTATGAATGGTGTTCGTATTTTGGCTTGCGCCGATCATAACCGCCAATCGTTTTACCAGCGATCCATAAGCGGGAATGCCTGAATTATATTTAGAAAGAATCGCATTCATCATGTCAACGCTTTGGGAAGATGATGCGCTGAGTGCTGCAATCTGCACCCAATTATCATTAATATCTTTAAACAATAATTTCTCTCTTGCATTATTCACTTCGGGTGTATTGACTGAGCCCAGCGTACAAAGCAATTGATACCTTACTTTTTCATCAGCATCATTTTCTAAAGTTAAGAGGGCAGGTACAAGTTTGGCAGATGAGTCCAAATCAAGTTCGGCAAGTATTATAGCGTTTTCACGAACGCCCGCAACAGGATCATGCAATGCTTGCTCAATCAACTCCGGTGTTAATTTATGCATTCCCTCAAGCGTCCATAATGCGTGTAACCGTCCCAGTGAGGCTTGTGTATTTTGAGCCATTTTTATAAGTAGCGGTGCGAGCTGCTGATGCTTCCTATCCAATAACAAGCGTTGCGCATTGCTTCTCCACCAGATGTTTGGAGCAGCAAGTTTTGCGACCAATTGCTCGTCTGTGGAATCGTTAAGGTTGAGATGATTGCCCCATCTGGGAGCAGGCGCTTCTGTAGCGCTGATACGGTATATACGCCCTTTATCACGGCCATTATAGAGCTTTCCGGATTTAACCGCAGCTTCCGACATCCATTCAGGGTGTTCAATAATTTCCCGGTAATAGTCCACCACATACAGCGCTCCGTCGGGCCCTATATACATATTTACCGGACGGAACCACGCATCGGTTGAAGCTAAAAATTCTTTTTGATCGAATATACGACTGGCGGTAAAAGTGGCGCCTTTACTGGTAAGTTTATCTGCATGCACGAGGTTGCTCACGGGTTCACATACAAACGTTACATCATTATTGAACTTATCCGGAAACGCCCCTCCCTGGTAATCTGTGATGCCACATGCAGAAGTGATGACACCTACATCGGTGAGCAGTTGGTTCTCAGGATTTTTAGTGATCGGAAAGACTTCGCAGGCCTCCTGGTGATCAGAAATCGATTCAGTAGCATTGCCCACAAGCTGATCAGGATTGCGTTTCAAATACCTGTTTGCTATTACTTCCTGGAAAATATGATTTGCATTCGACACAAGGAAATGATGCCCCCAATCATCAAATGTTTGTCCGAATTGTGTTGAGCTCGAGGTTTCTTCCAGGGCATGGGTGTCAGGTTGAAATCTTACGGTTCGCCCTTCTGCATTTACAGGTAGGCGAACACCGTTAGAGTCATCAGGATAAAAAATATCGGTACCGGTGTCACCAAATTTTTTCGGATAAATATTGGTTTCTTCAATGCCTTCGTGGGCGAGATAAATCCAATTGTCAATGCCATATAAAGGACGGTTAACCAAATACTGTGGATTGGTTAATGCGAAACCGGTAAGCAATACTTTTTTTATATCAGCCTTTCCGTCGCCAGTGGTATCTTCCATGTAATAGACATTGGGCGGGTCCGTAACAAGAATACCTTTTTTCCAACGCATCACACCGGTGGGAAGTATAAGGCCGTCGGCAAAAACAGAACGTGTGTCCATTTTCCCATCTCCATCTGTGTCCTTCAGCATAATCACCTTTCCTGTGTGATCCAGGTCGAGCGGGTAGCCGTGCATCTCTACCACATACATCCTGCCTTCTTCATCTATTGTCATATCCACGGGATCGGAAATGAGTGGATCCGCGGCAACGAGTTCAATTTTAAATCCCGGAGGCAATTCAAATGTAGAAAGCGCCTTTTGTGCTGATTCACTGAATGGTGATTTGGTTTTATGTTGACAGCTACTTAGAAGTGCGCAAAAAAGTAATAGCGATAAACTATAAAAAGGGAAAGCAAATAATTTCTTTTTCATAAATAACCAATATTATTAAGATTAATTCTTTATGATTATGCAGAATAGGATAATCAATTTTTTTGAAAACATACTTAGTTCTTTTCATTTACAATCTTCCTGCGGGTTAGGTATGTTTTCTCGCAAGAACGTCTCACGAGTGCGAACCTCTTTGCAGGGAGACAAATAAATTCTTAAATTCTTTGCAGTTCCGAATTCTTTCACATAGGCCCCTAAAATCGGGGTGGACTGTCAAGTTAGAGGTTAATTGATTTAGCTACGAAAGCCTAATGACATTAATATAATTTATTGATTCAACCAATTGCCACGACCTTTAGGTCGTGGATTAGAAGCCATTGCTTAACGGCTTTAGCCGAAATAGTTTGTTTGGCTAAAGCCTATTCCTTTATTCCATCACCACGACTTATCCAATGGATCCCTTTGGGAAAAAGCCGTGGCAATAAGAATACAGACTTCATATCAATCACCTCAAAAGCCTTTGCTGGCTTCATACTTAGCAGCTACATCATTTATTAACTCAAGCCTATGCGGTTTCTTTCAGGAAAGCAATCTCTTAAGAGTCTTTGCCTGGGCTTGTAATGATTCCATCCCCCGGAACACTTGCACACCTAATCCTATAAAGCTAATTCCTGATTAATTTAAGATACCGCCCTATCCAATAGGGCAACAGCCAAAAGACCGGTTCACGCTCCACATGCGGGTCACCACTTTCAGCAATCCATGGATTTTTATCCCATCGTACCGTGGATCTCATGCTTGCAGGCGGCAACTGATCCACCTGAAGTTCTTCCATCGAAGGCGTTCTTGCCAATTTAATATCTTCCCGTGCCGTATGATCAATATGCCAGTCAACAAGGTCCAAAGGAGTGTCTATTAAAAACTCAATATCTTTTTCAGGGTTAATTTTTTTGTGACGGGTATAGACGTACATGAAATCAAAAAGCGGGCATTCAGCCTTTTTATTAATCGTGTACCATTCATCCATGCTTTTTTCATACACTCTCTTTATGAGCGGATCGGTTTCATATTTAAGCAACAAAGGAAATAAATAGCAATTCAACGTCTCATCAAAAAATATATACCACGCCGGGTTTGTATGATTCAATGATGCGATGTTTTTTAAATAACCTTCTTTGTTGATTAACCGCATGTACTCATTTTGATATTTTTTATCATGCGTAATGCCATAAGTAAATTTAAGAAAAGCAAGAAGTTCGAATGAGTTTATACTTTTTTCCGAAGCCCATTCAGGATCACGGTTAAGTTGGTCCGGAGACCA
>JALZAJ010000196.1 GCA_030948465.1 Bacteroidota bacterium | reverse complement strand
GACACCGGCTTTTTACCCGAAGAACTGCTGCAGGCGCAATGGGCAGAATTTATAGAATTGAAAAAAATAATTTCCGAATTATCTGCAGTTAAAAAAAAGCCGCTATCGATTTTAGATATTGGCATTGGAAACGCCCGTATCCCCAAACATCTTTCCGGCATAAAAGAGATATGGGATATGGTTGAGCGTTATGATGGCACTGATAATTCACAAAGCTGCATAGAGATATCAAATGCGATAATTGCAGACCTGCGCATAGGAGATAAGGTCCGGGTAAACTTTATGGATGCCGTTGATTTAAGCATATTGAACCGCCAGTACGATTTAATAATTACCACATGGTTTACCGCCGGCAATTTCTATCCTGAAAATTTTCCTTTTGAAACTTATAAAGAAAGCGGGCTTAAAATAGATTTGTCCAAAAATGAAAAATTTAACCGGATATTTTCTACAGCATACGATCTGTTATCACCGGAAGGAGAGATCGTTATAGGTGCATGTTATATTGATAACGATGCAACCAGGATCAGGCAGGAACGGTTTTACAAAAAGATGGGCATGACTGTAGTAACGGATAAACAAGATTCTTTTACAGCAACGAAAGAAAAATTTTGGTCGCAACGATTCACGAAACAGAAGCTGTATAATTATTTACATTTTGTGTTACCGTCGAACATAAGTTTTATCCCGTTAGATACTTATGATTTTGCTATGCAGGTAAGAATAAAAAAGAAATATTAAGAGAAATAACTTTAAATTCATATTGCAAAGTATGTGAGAAAAATGCCTATTTACACATATTTATTAATTTTTAAACCAAACTCTTCACATGATTACCAAAATTATTAAGCTTACAATAGCTTTTGCTATTGTATTTGTAAACAACCTGGCTGCTCAATCCATTTCAGGCAAAGTGATTGACAATACAACTAAAGAACCCTTATCAGGAGTTTCTATAAAAGTAGTGGGAACTTCAGCCGGAGCAACCACAGATGCGAACGGTTCCTTCACCGTGAAAGCAGGCCCGCAGGCAACATTAGACATTACCCAGGTAGGTTATACGCCCAAGCGGGTGCCAGTGAATGGACAAAGTGAATTATCCATTGAATTGTCAGTTCAGCAAACGGTATTGGAATCGGTGACCGTTGCGGTAGGCAGCAGAAATGCCAAACGAACCTTGACCGATACACCGCTACCGGTGGATATATTCTCTTCCAGCGATTTAAAATCTACAGGCCAGCTAACTTTTGACAAAGCGCTGCAATACCGGGTACCATCATTCAATACCGTTAACACTCCGGTAAATGATGCAACAACGCTGATAGATCCTTATGAGATCAGAAATCTCGGCCCCAGCCGTACATTAATTTTAATTAATGGTAAAAGAAAAAATCTGAGCTCATTACTATATGTACAGTTTTCACCCGGAAGAGGTGAAACCGGTGCAGATTTATCGGCTATACCGCCAGATGCGATCAAGCGTGTGGAGATATTGCGTGACGGGGCATCCGCCCAATATGGCTCTGATGCCATTGCAGGTGTAATGAATGTTATTTTAAAAGATAAGGTGGAGTATAATTCATTAACACTTAACGGCGGTATTACCAGTAAAGGAGATGGAGGAACTTACGGATTATCTTATAACGGAGGCTCCAGTGTTGCAGCCAAAGGTTTTATTAACTACACAATTGATTTTAGCCAGCAGAATAACGCCGTTCGTTCCGGCAAAATTGACGTGCCAACCGAAATAGCCACATTTGGAGATCCTTCTCTCCCGCCAACCGATCCCGTTAATAAACCTATTGTTGATTTTCTTAAAATTTATCCAACAGGCAACAATACAAACGGAACGGGGGAAATCAGCGCAGCGAAATTTGAATATAACTTAGGAGTTCCGGTTGGAGAAACAGGGCAGTTTTACAGCAATGCTGCGCTCGTTTCTAAAAAAGTAATAAGCAATGCCAACTACCGCGTTCCATACTGGCGACAAGATTTGGGATTGTTACATGTTACAGATCCAAACGGCGTGGATTATACCGGTACCGGTGATCCTATCTATAAAGGCTACATCGGTTACCGGCCATCATTCGAAGGTGACTTAATAGATTACAACGCAACTTTTGGTTTCAAAAGCGATAAAAGCGGCTGGACCCAGGACGTGAGCTTTACATTGGGCGGCAACCAACAGCTTTATACAGTTAATAACACGATTAACAGAAGCCTCGGAACTGCGAGCCCTATAAGCTTTAAGCCGGGAGGATTTCGATTTACGAATCTTATTGGAAATTATGATATTACCAAACCCCTGACTGATAACTTCAGTATTGCCTTCGGTTCAGAAATGAGGTCGGAGACTTTCAAGATCATCGCGGGCGACACTTCCTCTTATTCCGGGGAAGGCGCCAATTCATTTCCCGGTATTCGTGCTGAAAATGCATCCACCAACAGCCGCTTTAACCTGGGCGCTTACTTCGATGCAAGCTGGGATATTACAAAAAACTTTTTAATAGATGGTACGATACGTGGAGAAAAATACAGTGATTTTGGAACTGCATTCGTTTGGAAAGGATCTACACGTTACAAGTTTGCAAATAATAAAGTGGTGCTTAGAGGTTCTGCTTCCACGGGTTTCAGGGCGCCCACGTTACATCAGATATATGATCAGTCAACACAGGCTTCTTTTGTGGGAGGAACCATTCAATTGTCGGGATTGTTTAATAACAGGAGCAAGCAGGCTTTTGCGTTAGGCATTCCGCGATTGAAACCGGAAAAATCTAATAACTATACCGTTGGGCTGGGATTAAACCCTACCAAGAACCTTAGCATTACTTTAGATTATTACAGCATTCTTATTAAAGACCGGATTGTTTATAGTTCTCCAATTGCATCCAGTGATCCTACCAGTACTCTGGGACAGATTTTATCGGCTGCAGGAGTTGTACAAATCCAGTTCTTTATTAACGGTATTAAAACAGAAACAGATGGACTTGATTTTGTTGCTAATTATAAAAATATTCATCTTGGCAACGGCTTGCTTGGGATAAACATTGCCGGCAACTATACTTTAGTGAATAAAATAGTGGGCAATCCTAACAATCCTAAAGCAATTGCCGATGCCGGAGCTAACATTTTGAGTACCCAGATAAGATCATTGTTAACTGAAA
>JALZAJ010000194.1 GCA_030948465.1 Bacteroidota bacterium | reverse complement strand
AAACTTATCGTGATACATTGTTAACCGATTCGCTTGAGCTACATGCGGATCATGCACTTGCAGTGATTGGTTTCAAAACAACTGATGCAGAAAAAGTGCACCTGCGGGTTGCTTCTTCCTTTATAAGCTTTGAGCAGGCAGATCTAAATTTAAAGAGCGAACAAGGGAATGATAATTTTGATGTTACCGAACAAAAAGCTAAAGCTGTCTGGAATAAAACTTTGAACCATATTACTGTCTCAGGCGGCTCGGTTGACCAGGTTCGTACGTTTTATTCCTGCCTGTACCGCATGCTGTTTTTCCCAAATAAATTATACGAAATAAATGCGCAGAGAAAAATAGTTCATTGGAGCCCTTATACCGGCAATACAGAACCGGGCTATATGTTTGCAGGTACTGGTTTCTGGGATACATTCAGGGCTCTATATCCCTTTTTGAATTTAGTGTATCCTTCTATCGACAAAGAGATGCAGCAGGGTTTGATAAATGATTATAAAGAAGGCGGTTGGTTGCCCGAGTGGTCAAGTCCCGGCTATGCTGATATAATGATTGGCAACAACTCTGCTTCTGTGGTAGCCGATGCTTACCTGAAAGGCATTCGCGGATATGGTATTGATACATTATACCAGGCACTCGTACATGGCGCCAATAACCAGGGGCCGAATGCAACAGGACGGAAGGGTGTAGAATATTATGATAGTTTAGGTTATATCCCCAGCGATGTTCATATAGGTGAAAGTGTAGCCCGTACACTTGAATATGCGTATGATGATTTTTCTATTTACCGTTTGGGAAAAACATTGAACAGGCCTGCTGCTGAAATTGATCTATATAAAAAACGCAGCATGAATTATAAAAATGTATTTGATGCATCTAGAGGTTTCATGCGGGGAAGAAATAAAGACGGCAGTTTTCAAACGCCTTTTAGTCCGTATAAATGGGGCGGTGCATTTATTGAAGGAAACAGTTGGCATTATACCTGGTCTGTTTTCCAGGATATGCAAGGGTTGATTAATTTAATGGGAGGGAATAAAAAATTCGTTAACAAGCTCGACTCTGTATTTACCGCACCACCAATATTTGGAGACAAAGAATATAACGGTGGCATCATACACGAAATGCGTGAAATGCAGGTGATGAATATGGGCCAGTATGCACACGGCAATCAACCGATACAACACATGATTTACTTATACAATTATGCCGGCGAGCCATGGAAAACACAGTACTGGGTTCGCGAAGCTATGACGCGTTTATATAAGCCAACACCTGATGGCTATTGTGGCGATGAAGATAATGGCCAAACATCTGCCTGGTATGTGTTTTCGGCAATGGGCTTTTATCCGGTTTGCCCAACGTGCGGCCAATATGTATTAGGCACACCTTTATTTAAAAACATGACTATTAATCTTGAGAATGGTAATAAAATTGTTTTGAACGCTCAAAACAACAGTGAGGAAAACAAATATATAAACAGCATTACTCTCAACGGCAAAATCTATAACAATAACTGGATTGGCCAGGAGACATTATCAAAAGGTGCCGTTATTAATTTTGATATGTCACCAAAGCCAAATAAACAAAGAGGCACGGAAGCTTCGGATTTTCCCTATTCGCTGTCTAACGATAAATAGGATTTATAACAATCAGAAAATTTCGGGTAAGAACGTTTTATTTTATCAAAGCCATAATGGATTGATCCGGGTTTTATTAAAACTGACTTTAAATAATCATCGTGGAACTGGTACAGTTGAGGAAGCTGCGGCACGTATAATTAAATATTCTTTGATTGACAACAACTGATTTCAGGCAGAATATGATTATCTCACAAATTGAGTTATTGTTGAATTATAGTAATCGTTTTTACAAACATCAATTCATAGTACGAAAAGCAATCAATAACGATTTGTTTCAGAAACTGGAAGAAATTTTAAATGATTTTTCAGCAACGATAAATCCATAACACAAGGGATTCCAACAGTTCAATTATCTTTCGGCACAATTAAACATATCCAAGTTATTTAAGTGATGTGCTGCGCAATTTAACATGACAAAATGCACAGCAACACATGCATAATAAACTTATTGAAAAGGCAAAAGAGAAACTATCTGCCCCCAATTTATCTGTAAGTGAGATTGCTTATAAATTGGGCTTTGAGCATCCGCAATCGTTTAGCAAGTTGTGTAAAACAAAAACCAATTTTTCGCCTTTGGTATTCAGGCAGTCGTTTAACTGAAATTAAACTTTTTCATTTAAATAATACTACCGTTATGGACTTAAAAGCTGTGGAGAACCTGTTAACCATAACGCTAAGGCGTGTACGCTAATGAAACATTTTAACCTCGTTTACTAAACTGATAAAATCAGTAACCCTATCATTTTTGACTACAACAAAAGACGTTTCAGCTACCCCTGTTTATTTATTGTTACGCAACTTTGCATAATCAAATAAAAAAAAAATGAAAATTATAGTTACAGGCTCGTTAGGGCACATCAGTAAAACATTGACGGAAATATTAGTTCAAAAAGGACACGACATTACTGTCATCAGCAGTAAGGCGGAAAAGAAAAAAGATATCGAAGCGTTGGGGGCTGCGGCTGCCATTGGCTCTATAGAAGATGTTGACTTTTTGACCACAATCTTCACCGGTATGGATGCAGTTTATGTGATGGAGCCGCCTTTTAATTTTTTTGACAAAAGCATTGACCCGGACAAGTATTACATAGGCCTGGCAAATGATTACAAGCAGGCCATTCAACAATCGGGTGTAAAAAGTGTTATTCATCTCAGCAGCATTGGCGCACATACTAACAAGGGCGTGGGAATGCTCGCTGCACATTATGAAGTGGAAAATATTTTGAAACAATTACCAGGTGAGGTTTCTATTAAATTCATGCGGCCTGTTGGTTTTTACTACAATATGTTTGCCTACATAGAAACCATAAAAACACAAAACGCCATCATTCAAAACTATGGAGGTGATAATGAAAAAGAACCCTGGGTTTCACCATGGGATATTGCAGATACAATTGCCGAAGAATTTGAAAAGCCTTTTGAAGGCAGAACGGTTCGTTACATCGCAAGCGATGAAGTTGCTCCAAATGAAGTGGCCAGCAATTTAGGCGAAGCAATTGGAAAACCCGGTTTGAAATGGATTGAAATTCCAGACGGACAAATGCTGAATGGCATGATAGCCGCAGGCTTTAACCCGAAAGCGGCTAAGGGTTTGGTAGAAATGAATGCCGGCAGACGCAGCGGTGTTTTGTACGAAGATTATAATCAAAACAAACCAATATTGGGAAAGGTAAAACTGAAAGATTTTGCAAAGGCATTTGCTGCTGTTTATAATCAGGGTTAAAAAAATGAAGGGTGTTTAATCAAAATAAAAAAATTCAAAAATGAGCACAAAAAATAAAATTGCCCTGGTAACAGGTGGTAGTCGCGGACTTGGAAAAAATATGTCTGTTGCGCTTGCAAAAAAAGGTATTGATGTAATGCTTACTTATAATAGTAATCAGCAGGCAGCAGATGCCGTTGTATCCGAAATTGAATCAATGGGACAAAAGGCGGTTGCTTTACAGCTTGATACAAGTAATGTAAAATCGTTTGACAATTTCATGAAGCAAGTAACTGATATTTGCAGGAACAAAATGGAAGTACAAATTTCGATTTTCTAATAAACAATGCAGGTACGGCTTTATACGCCCCGGTTACAGATGTAACAGAAGAGCAAATGGATCATATTTTTAATATTCATTATAAGGGCGTGTTTTTCTTAACGCAAAAAGCTTTGCCTTTTATGAATGATGGCGGTGCAATTATTAATATTTCATCCGGGCTTACCCGCATCATCTATCCCGGTTCTTCAGTTTACGGTTCGTTAAAAGCCGCCGTAGAAACTTTGACACGCTATTTCGCAAAAGAATTAGGCGCAAGAAAGATCCGTGCAAATGTGGTGGCGCCCGGTGCTATAGAAACAGATTTTGGAGGTGGCCGTACACGTGATAATAAAGACATCAATGCACATATTGCGGGCCTCACCGCTTTGGGCCGTGTAGGTTTACCTGATGATATTGGCGGAGTCGTTGCCTTCTTATGTACTGAAGATGCGTATTGGATAAACGGACAACGCATTGAGGTTTCCGGTGGACAAGCCTTATAATTTATTAACTTAAGAAAATGCAACCTTTAATAATTAAAACCATCAGCGAATTTTATCAGCTTAATCTATTATCGCCGCCTGATCATCCGGTTATTAGTGTAGTGGATTATTCCCAGGTGGTGGCAGCCAAAGAAAATTATCCGGTAAAGTCAATAGCTGCCGATTACTATTCCATTTCTATAAAGCGTGGTCTGAGTGGTAAAATGCGTTACGGTCAGCAGAGGTATGATTTCGATGAAGGTGTAATGTATTTCTTGGCTCCCAAACAGATACTAACGGTTGAACCAGATAAAAATTCAACAGCAATACCTTCGGGCTGGATACTGCTTATTCACCCGGACTTTTTATGGAATTCAGCTTTGGCAAAAAAAATAAAACGTTATGAATACTTTGAGTATGCCGTGAACGAGGCTTTGGTTCTTTCAGAAAAAGAAGAAGCTACTATCAACAACATCATTCAAAATATTCAGCAGGAATATCATGCAAATATTGATAGATTCAGTCAGGACATTATCATTGCGCAAATTGAAGTATTGCTCAACTATGCAGAAAGATTTTATCATCGCCAGTTCATCACAAGAAAAATTGGCAACCACCAAATACTTGGCAGACTTGAGCAGGTTCTTGCTGATTATTTTGACAGCGATGATTTACTAAAAAAAGGATTGCCGACTGTACAATATATTTCAGAAAACTTAAACACATCACAAGCTTACCTGCGAACCTTGCTGAAAGAATTAACCGGTCAAAGCACGCAACAGCATATCCACGAAAAGCTGATTGAAAAAGCTAAAGAAAAATTATCCACCACCGCATTAACTGTAAGTGAAATCGCTTATGAACTGGGCTTTGAACATCCGCAATCTTTTAGTAAGCTATTTAAAACAAAACTAATTTTTCTCCATTGGACTTCAGGCAATCTTTTAATTAATCAGGTGCAAGACAGACTAACAATTATCAATATTGCTATCGTGACCATTGTATTTTGAACATTAAGAAATTACTTTAAATAATTATGTGGACAAAACAAAATATACCGGACCAAAAAGGCAAAACAATCATTGTTACAGGAGCTAATGCAGGCATTGGTTTTGAAACGGCTCGTGCATTATATCAAGCAGGTGCGAATGTTATACTTGCCTGCAGAAATATAGAAAAGGCAGAAGATACCTTTATTAAATTACAGGAGTTAAGTGGTAAAGGCACGCTTGAAACCGGCATTTTGGATTTATCAGATTTAAGTTCTGTTAAGCAATTTGCAGACAGCTTTCTTCAAAAACATAAGCGACTTGATGTATTAATTAATAACGCAGGTGTGGCGATGCCCCCAGCATCAAAAACAACCGAAGGTTATGAGTTACAATTTGGGGTGAATTTTTTAGGACACTTTGCACTCACAGGCCACTTATATCCCTTGCTAAAAGAAACGCCTAATTCACGAATAGTAACAATAAGTAGCAATGGCTACGCGGGTGCGGTAATTGATTTTGACAATTTAAAATCAGAAGTAAGCTATGAACCAATGCGTGAATACAGGCAAAGTAAATTGGCGAACTTACTATTTTCAGTGGAGCTTCACCGCAGAATCATGGCTAAAGGAGATAAGGTACTTTCCATTGCGGCACAGCCCGGAGCAAATAAAACTGAACTGACCCGACACCTGAGCGAAAAAGCAATTGCAGCAGGGGTTGAACGTCTTGGTGAATTTATGGAACCGTGGCAGGGTGCCTTGTCATCCTTATATGCAGCATTATCAAATGAAGCCAGCGGTGGTAATTTATATGAGCCGGATAATGGGGGATACAGGGGATATCCCACATTGTCAACTATTAAAGAAAATGCATTGGATGAAACAGTGGCTAAAAAACTTTGGGATTTAGCAGAAGAGGTTACAGGAGTGTACTATCCAATTTAGGTATGACGAGGCCCTGTTGATTGATGTTAATACAATTGGCTGCCACTTACAACGAAATCCAAAGCCAAACTTCAACATTTTTCTCACTTCTCATTTTGACCACAAAAAACTTTAATCAGGTTACGTCTGGTTTTTGATAGTTGCAGAATTTTGCAAAAACAAAAAAACAGAACTATGAACATCGTACTTACTTACAAGTTCTTTAGGAAATATTGGAAAACCACTTACGCAGGAGTTGGTGCGAAAAGGACATTGATTACCGTCATCAATAGCAAAGCCGAAAGGCAAAAGGCATTGAAGCATTGGGTGTTAAAGCTGTTATTGGCAGGATGTTGATTTCCATCCACAACTTTTAAAGGCGCGGATATTGTTTACCTAATGGAAAGCTTGAGAAGGCATGGCAGCATTTGACAAGGATGTGGATTTTATTGCTGCGTTTAAAAAGATGTGCAATAATTAATTATAAGCAAGTTTCCAAAAACAACAGGGGGTAGCCGGTAATCAAATCAATGAAACTTCGAATTGTTCAATCACTCATTAACTACTTCTTCTTTTTCGATGCCTTAGCCTGTGGATTAAAATCTAGCGAAAGCTTAATCCAATGAGCGAAATCTTTTTCGTGCAGAAAGGCATCTTCGCTTACATAAACATAATCTTTCATCACCTTGCCATTGTTAATGAACTGACGAACGCCATTTTGTTCAATTACTTTTTCGACTTCGTTAGCACCAATACGACAAAGTAATTCCTCTCCAACGACGAAAATACATAACTTACCATCGACTAAAAAGCCAATACCGCTGAACATATTCTTTTCCTCCAGATCTTCTGAATGTTCAAAAGCTTCGCGAATTCTATCGGCTAATTTTGGGTTGTAAGGCATCGTTTAGAGAATGATTGATTAAGCATTATCTTATAGACTATAGAAACGTACTTTTTTTAATCAGGGAAAATAAAATATTCTGATAATTTAACTGGTATGAGAAATTATGTGAGTTGCGCCATCATCCCTGCAAAATCTTCCACATGCCAGGTTTGAACAATTTTTCCACCAACTATACGATGAATATCCATCGCAGTAAATGTGAAGGGCTTGCCGGTTGGGGGATTTCCAAACAGTATGCCTGTATTGGTTCCGCTAACAAGTGAGCGTACCGCTACAACATCTTCATTTGCGATCACTTCTACATTTTCAACAACCAGGTCAGGTACTCCTGTGCGAAGCTGATCAACCATCATACAGTACCCGGCAATCTGATCGGGAACTTCGGGAAGTGCTGGTAAAGCATTCCAGTCAGGTGCTAAGATATCGCGCCAATCTGTTACGGGTTTCGCATTCAAATAATCATAAAAGCGCCGGGCAATATCAGTAGGCTTTTTTAAATCGTTGGTGGCATTCATACGTTTTGTTGTTTAGTTATTATTAAAATCACTCAGCAAAAGCTTGTATATTTTTCAGGAGATGAATTTGTGTATAGCTTCATTCGCACTATCCTGGTATTTTTCATTTTTCAAATCAGGAAAAATAATGCTTTGGTCAACTACCGGACCTGTTAGCACATTTTTTTTTACTGGCGTAAAAAACACCGCTTTTTAATGAGTCGTTATTAATTCCATCAATAATACGCTTAGTCCCTTTATCTAATGAATGCGACATTCCCATTAAAGGAAGTATAACAGGCATCAGAATATGATTATAGATAAACCGCACCGGCGCAGGGAAGCCGCTTGCCGTTTCTGTTCCTCGCGTGCTGCCGGGACTCATGATAATAAATCTTAGATTTGGATTTTTTCTTGCTAAGGAAGCCATCCACATAGCGCCCACATACTTTGCCTGGCCATACGCCTGCGGCAGATTAAATTTCTTTCCTGCAAAGAATTTCCCGTTAATTATAGTTACAAATTCATCTACAGAGGATGTTGTTAACCCCGGCCCTTTCATGCCCATTTTCGAAATGCCTCTTGCTGCTTCAGAGCCTGCGTAAAGTGCAACTTTATTTAACTTCTTCGCCTTTATTAATTCTTCCAGCAATACTACATGACCTAATGTATTGGTGGCGAATATTTGTGTTGCC
>JALZAJ010000132.1 GCA_030948465.1 Bacteroidota bacterium | reverse complement strand
AAGGAAGTTGCTTATTTTATCTAAAACCAATGAAAGATTTCTTTGATAAAAATCAATGTTGCAGTATATTTTAATCCCTGCTTCTGCCCTGGTAAATTAAAATATATTGGATGAGCATAGCGATAGAAGCGAGCGCTGCCACAACATAAGTAAGTGCCGCCCATTTTAAAGCATCCCTGGCTTTTTCGTATTCGGTGGGTGCGGTAAGGTGAGAAGAATTAAGCCATTTCAATGCTCTTGCAGAGGCGTCAAACTCAACCGGTAACGTTATTACAGAAAATAAAGTTGAAGCCGCAAAAAGAATAATACCAATTAGCAATACGGTTTGATTACCACCTCCAAAGCTAAACAAGCCAAGTCCTATTAAAATTACCCATTGAGCCAGATTACTGCTTATTTGTACTACGGGCACAAGCGCGCTTCGAAGCTTTAACATGGAATAAGCGGTAGCATGTTGCACCGCATGGCCGCATTCATGGGCGGCAACCGCTGCCGCGGCTACATTGCGACCGGCGTAAACATCAGGGCTTAGATTTACGGTTTTTTTTGCAGGGTCATAATGATCGCTTAAAAACCCCTGAACCGATGTAACACTCACATCATAAATTCCATTATCGTGAAGCATTTTTTCCGCCACTTCTTTTCCGCTAAGGCCACTGCCTGTTGGTACCTTACTGTACGCCGAAAATTTACTTTTCAGCCGGTATTGAACGATCATACCCACTATCATAAATAAAACGGATATGAATATAATTCCTAATGGCATTCCTTTTAAATGTTGAATTTCAAATTTACAAAATTGAAATGAAACCTCTTATGACTGCAAATGATTAAATATTCTTACAAATCAATCCACAAAAAAAGGGAGAAAAAATCTCCCTTTACTAATTTCTATCTTATTTATTTTATTTGAACTGATGCCCGATCTCTTTTGCAAGGGCTACCATTTTTTTAATGCCATCTTCGGGTAAATTCCCTTTCTTGAATTCCGCAAGAACTTCCGGCAGCTTGTTTTCCATTTCAAGTAAAAATTGATCTTCAAATTCTTGTACATTTTTTACAGCGACCTCACTTATCAAACCATACGTTCCGAGATAAATGATGGCAACCTGTTTTTCAACTGAATAAGGTGAGAACTGCGGTTGCTTTAAAATCTCTACGTTCCTTGCCCCTTTATCTAATACTGATTTAGTAGCGGCATCAAGGTCGCCGCCAAATTTTGAAAATGCTTCCAACTCACGATATAATGCCTGGTCCAGTTTCAAAGTACCTGCTACTTTTTTCATTGACTTGATCTGTGCATTACCGCCCACACGGCTTACAGAAATTCCTACGTTGATCGCGGGACGAATACCAGCATTGAACAGGTTACCTTCCAGGAATATTTGGCCATCGGTAATAGAAATTACATTCGTAGGAATATAAGCAGAAACGTCTCCCGCCTGTGTTTCAATGATTGGCAAAGCAGTTAGTGAACCGCCTCCTTTTACAAGATGCCTGATATTTTCAGGAAGGTCATTCATCTTTTGAGCAATCTCATCTTTTTGAATGATCTTGGCAGCTCTTTCTAATAGACGGCTGTGAAGATAAAACACATCACCTGGATAGGCTTCACGTCCGGGAGGCCTTCTAAGCAATAGGGATACTTCACGATAAGCCACCGCCTGCTTGCTTAAGTCATCATAAATAATTAATGCAGAACGGCCGGTATCGCGGAAAAATTCTCCAATGGCCGCGCCGGCAAACGGAGCATAAAACTGCAGAGGCGCCGGATCAGAAGCAGATGCTGCTACTATCGTAGTATATTCCATAGCACCATTATCTTCCAAAACCTTCATTACGTTAGCGATCGTCGAGGCCTTTTGCCCAATGGCTACATAAATGCAATAAACAGGTTTTCCTGCTTTGTAGAATTCTTTTTGATTTATAATGGTGTCAATACAAATGGCGCTCTTACCCGTTTGGCGATCGCCAATTACCAATTCCCGTTGTCCACGCCCGATTGGTATCATTGCATCAATTGCTTTGATGCCGGTCTGCAAAGGCTCTTTCACCGGCTCACGAAAAATTACACCAGGCGCTTTACGCTCCAACGGCATTTCGTAGAGTTCACCAGTGATCGGGCCTCTGCCATCAATAGGTTCTCCGAGAGTGTTAATGACACGACCTGCTAAACCATCACCTACTTTTATTGAAGCAATTTTTCCGGTACGGCGAACCGTTCCGCCTTCCTTAATATCTCCGCTGTCACCCATAAGAACCACGCCTACGTTATCTTCTTCAAGGTTGAGTGCAATGGCCTTTACTCCATTTTCAAATTCAACCAATTCACCTGCACTCACATTATTCAAACCATAAACACGTGCAATACCGTCACCTATTTGCAAAACTGTTCCTACCTCCTCCAGGTTAGCTTCCACATTAAAATTGGTTAATTGCTGCCGTAGTATTGCAGAAATTTCATCAGGTTTTATATCAACCATATCATTTAATTTTTTCGAGGTGCAAAGGTATGTTTTCACAACCTCAATGGCAAAAAATTTGAAAAGAATTAGTCATCCAAACAGGATGAATTTGCGAATTAAAATGTTTGCATCATCCGGCCTTTATTAGAAATAAATTATCTAAGCTTGTGTATGTAATCGTTGTTTTGAAACTGCTTCTTTACATCGTTAAGATCCCGTAATATGCTGGCGTCTATTAGTTTTCCTTCCATCTCGAGTACAAAACCTCCAATGATTTTATCATTAACAAGGGTTTCAAGTTCTATATTATTGATAGAAGCGGCAGATTCAATTTTGGTTATAAAAGATTTTTTTATCTCATCGCTCACCGGTGTCGCTGTAGTAAGCTTTACTTTATGAATTCCTTTTATTGTATTGAATTGTTCAATAAATGAAAAAATGATATCAGGAAGGTTCGCTTCCCTGTTTTTGCTGCTCAGCAACTTTATAAAAGTTTGTGTAGTTTTTGAAATCTTACCGGCTGTTATTGCCTCTATAATTTTAAATTTCTTATCAGCGGTAATAATAGGGCTATTAAGCATCAGAACAAATTCCCTGCTCTTATCGCATATAGAGTTCAACAGCATAATATCATCATGCACAAGGTTAAGCTGATCAAGCTCAATTGACAAATCAACCAGGCTTTTTGCATACCGTTGTGCTAAACGCGGATTGTTCATAATTTTTCTTATTAATTCAACTCTACTTTTTCTGACAATTGCCTGATATATTTTTCCTGTTCCTCTTTGTTGCTTAGCTCACGGCGAAGCACTTTTTCACTTACTTCCAGCACTAAATTCCCAACCTGGTTCTTGAGATCGGTAATGGCAGCCATTTTTTGCTGGTTGATCGTACCCTGTGCATCGGCAACAATTTTATTCATTTCCTGTCTCGCCTGTTCCTTTGCTTCCATGATAATTTTATCACGGGTTTCTTTAGCTTCTCTCATCATGATCGCTCTTTCTTCACGGGCTTTAGAAAGCAGTATCTCGTTCTCACTTTTTAGTTCGGCCATTTCTGCCCTTACTTTTTCTGCAGATAATATAGAATCTGAAATATTTTTTTCCCGGTCGTTCAACGATTTTAAAATCGGCTTCCATGCATATTTGGCGAGTATAAAAAATACGATTGCAAATGCAAGAACCGTCCAGAAAATTAAACCAAGTTTAGGCAGTAATAATTCCATAATAAAACCTCTTTTTATGAATAATAGTGTTTGCCCTTTAAAGCCCTTCAGGGGTTTGGGGGTTAAAAATACTGCACCCGCCGTCCTGTACTTTGGGTGCAGTAAAATTTTTGTGCTTAAGCTGTTTTAAGAACAGCTATTTAAGAACAGCTAATAATCCTGCGATTACTGCGAAAAGGGCAACGCCCTCAACAAATGCAGCGGTCAGGATCATATTAGCACGAATGTCGTTGGAAGCTTCCGGCTGGCGGGCAATTGCTTCAACTGCGCCTTTACCGATCTGGCCAATTCCGATGCCTGCACCTATTGCAGCTAAACCGGCGCCGATAGCACCACCCATGTGAGAGTAACCAACTTCTGTTAATAAGGTCAATAATGACATAATACCTGGTTTTTGTTATGAATAAAAAAATTTATAAAATTCCGCCGTCATCATGATGAACATCATGGTCACTTCCTTCAAATCCTTGCCCAATAAAAATTGCCGTAAGGTTTGTAAAAATAAATGCCTGAATAAAGGCTACTAATATTTCTATAAGATAAATAAACACCGTGAATAAAATAGATACCGGAGAAAAGCTCCAGCCGGCTATCGTATTCATTGCTCCGAAAATGAATATGAGTGAAATAAAACTAAGTATAATAATATGCCCGGCAACCATGTTGGCAAAAAGACGAATAATTAACGCAGCAGGTTTTATGATCAAAACCCCAGCAAGCTCCACAGGCACCAATATAATCTTGACAAGAAAAGGAACTCCGGGAGGCCAGAAAATATGCTTCCAGAAGTGGCCGGTTGTACTGGAAAGAATTACAATCAACGAAATAATGCCAAGCACCATAGTAAAAGCAATATTACCGCTCACGTTTGCCGAACCAGGCACCATGCCGAAGAGGCTGTTAATTAAAATAAAGAAAAATACCGTAAGAAGATAGGGCATGTATTTAACCCAACGATCTCCAAGATTTACTTTTGCCACATCGTCCCGTACGAAAGTTATAACCGGCTCAAGAGCGTTCTGCCAGCCGGATGGCGCTGAATTTACGCCGTATCCATTTCTGTATTTCCGGGCTATTCCAACCATCAATGATACCAGAAGGGTAAGTGCGATAAACATCTGTACCACATTCCTCGTCAGAGAGAAATCATACACCTGAACACCCGCTTCCACAGGAACAATTTTTTTTCCGTCAATAAGCTTATAGCCATCATATTCTTCTTCGCCTTCTTCCCCGAAATGAGAAGAAGAAAAAACGGAAAATCCTTTCTGAGGAGAATATAAAATAACCGGGAGGTGGATGGTTGCATGAAAATCGCCGAGGGAGAAAAAGTGAAATTCATAGGCATCCTGAATGTGGCCCATGATCTCTTTGGTAGGATCAAATTTTTCTTCAGAATTTTTGTGATCAGTCGCTTTTTCCTGGGCTACAATAATTTGTGAAAAAGACAGCATGATAAGGCTTAAAACCGCTACCAATAAAGATTTCATGCTTTTTAATTCCATACTCTTTTTAAATTTTGCGCAAAGATAAGTGGTTTGCCTGAGGATATGAAACCAAAACAAAGGAATTTATACTGCCAGCAAAAAAAAAATTAAAAAAGGAATTACGATTGAAATATAGTTTTTATCAAACGATTTTTTTGTTGATAAAAATGATATGGGAAATGCAGATGTATCGATTACTTATTCTTTCTAAACTTTAATGCATCCAGGTAATAAATCACCTTAAGCGAAATATTATTATTTTGATCGGATGAAACAGTGTTTTTGAAATTTTTAACGTAGTTAAAATTGACTAATTTATTACCGGAGTAGATCGCATCTTTCCAAACAATATTTATAAAACTGCCCGGCCCAAACTGCCATGTATATACCATGTCAATGTTGAAAGCATTAAAATTTTGATCCTGGTTTACATTGTAACTGGTATTGTTTTGCAGTGATCCATCATCCTGTAACCTATAAAATTGCTTCGCAATTACCCGGCTCCAGTAATGCCTTGCTCTGAAAGTAATTCCTGACTTGTTATTAAAATTATACTTCGCCCGTAAAGAATTTTCTACAGTCGTTCTGTTTCTTCTTGAAAAAATAATATCAGTGCCGCTGATGTCGGCAAATCCTGCTTCATTGCCAGATGGATTGTAATCAATGGTATGGCCGATCGAAAATTTATCACTGAAACGGTAATTATTTTGCATAACAAATTCGTATTTTTTATTCCCAAACAGGTTATTGAAAGTGTAGTCAAGCTCGAGGTAATAAAAATATTTTTTTGATTCATTACTGTTTACCCAGGCATTGAAATTGGCTCCGGACGGAGATTTATAAACTCTGCCGGGAACTCTTGGCTCGTAGAAATCATTGCCGGCTGCATGATAATTTATATTACCGCCCACATACATTAAATTTTTAAGTTGCCCATTTACATTACTGTGGTAATTAAAGCTTTGGTATGCATCGGCACGATACCTGCGGCTATAGATAATATTATTATTGAAATGAATATTGTTATACCATGAAGTTGGCTTGTTCCAGTTATATCCGATATATAAATAATGGTCGAGGTAATTATTATTAAATAAAATGCCGAGATCATTGGGATTGTATTTTTCATCAGCGAGATCCTGGGTAATTTGAAAATTAAACCGGCCGCTTGTTTTACCAAAACTTAATAAATGATTATATCCGGTTATCGTATGGCCGTTCACGTTATATAAGTTACTGAGCGCCACTTTTCCATTCCAGTTCCAGGTATTGGATTTATCATTTATATTAAAAACTGCGGCGGATACATCAGCATCATAGTCGCTTCCTTTGCGAAGCACACTCGTGTTTATAAATGAAACAGATGAATTGTTTTTGAGGGTTTGATCAAGAACAAAAATATTATAGTTAGTTAATGGATTGGTTTTTATTTGTCTTTTGCTTCCATTATTATCTTCCACCTGGGCATACATCGGCTGCGTGATTGCATTTAAAAAACCAATGCCCAGGCCCTTTGAGGTCCTTCCGGATATTTTTGTAGCATTGATCAATTTTGACTCGGTCGGGTTTTTAAGAATATGCTCCGTTGAATCCAGGCTATTAGCCACATCAGCATAATGAATGGGCTGGCTGCCTATTCGCCTTGAATAAAAAATATTTCCTTTGGAAAAAAGCTCCGTGCCCTCTGTAAAAAAGCTCCTGTTCTCATTATATTTTACTTCAAAAGGAGTAAGATTAAGCACCCGGTTGTCGCTCTGAACTTGTCCAAAATCGGGGATCAGCGTCATATCCAATGTGAAGCTTTCATTGATGCCATACTTTACATCCATTCCGCCGTTAACTGAGGAAGTGAAATCCTTTACTCCATCTGTTTTGTAGGGATAATGATTTAAATAGGTAGAAAAATAAGGGCTGAAAGAAAGCCGTAATGGCGGTTTTATTTTCTCAATTCCTGTCCACTGGCCTTCCTGGTTTATAAATCCATTCACGTTAGGATCGATGGTTGACCAGGAATATTGTTCGGAAGATTTTTGTCTTTTTCTTATAAAATTCAGGCCCCAGGTCTGGTTTTCTTTATTGCTAAAACGCAGGGCGGAATAAGGGATCCTCATTTCAAATGTCCATCCGTCTGCCTGCATTTTTGCAGCGCTTTCCCATACAGCATTCCAGGTATCATCTTCATTGCCTGTTCCAGAATACTTCGCATCATATTGTTCACCATAAGGTGTTACATAAAATCCACTTGCATTTATCTTGTCATAGTAGGTATCAAAAATTACTCCCACAAAATCACTGTTACCAATCTTATCGCGGCCTACTAACTCCTTTGATACACTATCTGCGTTTTTCTCATGACAGTAACCACCGAAATAAACATAATTATTATCGTATAGTAAATAAAATTCTGTTTTGTTTTCCGGTCGCTCTTTGGTGCCGGGCGACGGGCGAAACTGAACGAGTCCCGTTATCGCTTCGGCTTCTTTCCATCCTGGTTCATTCAGGTTTCCATCAATGGTAAAAGACGCGTTAGTCTTTACAGCCTTGTATTGCAATACTTTCTTTTGACAAAAGCCCTGGAGAGTGAATGTGATAAAAAATATAGAAAGTAAAATTCTCATGGTCAAGTTTGATGCGACGAAATTATACGAACGGGCATGCATGAATGTTACCATCTATACAAAAAAAAATTTCTTAAGCTTTTGTTAACAAACACAGGAATTAAGGGAATTTGAAAATGTCTTTTCCATAAAGAGTGGAAGAGCAGCGCGATATTTAAAAGATATAACTTCACAAAAATTTTCACGAAATGCGTTCAGTTATTGCATGAAATTTTTAAAAGAAATTTTGACGTTTCCCTTTATTGGCCTGATAAAATTATATCAGCTAATTATTTCTCCCTGGCTTGGCCCTTCATGCCGTTATACTCCTACCTGCTCTCAATATGGTATTGAAGCTTTAAAAAAATATGGACTTTTCAAAGGATTGTGGCTTACGATAAAACGTATTGCGAGATGCCATCCGTGGGGCGGTCAAGGGCATGATCCGGTTCCCTAACAGGTATGGTTAGTTGTAATAAGAAACTACAACTTAAATGTATGTAGCTTCTCAGGATACAAGGCGGTCTTTTTTTTGAATAAACTTTTTTCGGCAAAGCCAAAATGCAATAACAGCTCCGAGAGTATCAGCAGCCCAGTCAAGAAGATCAAAACTGCGGCCCACGATAAAATATTTTTGAATAAATTCTATAGTAAGTCCCCAAACGCTGGCAGCCATCGCAATTTTAATAAAATAATGCAACCGTTGCCGTGAAGAGAAATTTGATTTATAAAACGGAAATGAAAATAACAGAGTAAGTCCGCCAAACATGCCCGCATGCACCCATTTATCAAAATAAATTGAATCGAGCCATCTTATTTTCGGTATATCACTTCCGGGCAGGCAGGTAAGCACTAGTACAATAAAAAACCAGGCTATACCTGGTAAAAATTTTTTAAAAGATAATTTTTTCATTTTTGAAATAACCTTTATGCCACCACTTTTTGATAGGCTGCCGCATCCATCAAACTTTTTACATCATCGGGATTATCTACTTTCATTTTTATCATCCACCCATCGCCATAAGGATCAGTATTTACTTTTTCCGGCTCGCTTTCAAGCAGAGGATTTACTTCCGTAATGGTTCCCGAAACAGGAAGAAAAAGATCACTGACTGTTTTCACCGCTTCGACCGTTCCGAAAACAGTTTCTGCCGAAAACGATTTGCCTTTGGTCTCAATTTCAACATACACAATATCGCCCAATTCATGCTGCGCGAAATCAGTGATACCTATTGTTGCTATCTCGCCATCGAGGGAAACCCATTCGTGGTCTTTTGTATATTTTAAATTCTCAGGAAAGTTCATGCTTAAATTTTATGATTTAAATGTATTAAGATCAGTTGCAAATTAATATTTTATCCAAATCTAAATCCATTAATTAATTATGGTCATATTCATTTTAATATCGCGGAGCGGCCTGTTATTTTCATCTTTCGGCGCCTTTGCAATTTTTTCTACCACATCCATTCCACTTAGCACTTCGCCAAAAACGGTATAGTTCATATCCAGAAAGGGAGTGCCGCCCTGAGTTTCGTAGACCTTCCGGTGATTTTCAGGGATAGAAATATTGTTGCGTTCTTCAATTTTATCTAATTGGCTGTTCGTATAAGTTTGGCCCTCAACAATGTAAAATTGCGTCGAGCTGCTGGTTTTTTTTGGATTGGTGTCATCGCCTTCTCTTGCTGCGGCCAACGCGCCTCTTTTGTGAAATAACGCTGTATCAAACTCTGCAGGAATTGTATATTTTAACGAGCTTTCCCCAAGAAGAACTCCTGGTTTAGCATTTCTGCTTTCCGGATCGCCACCCTGTATCATGAAGTCACGAACTACCCGGTGAAATAGCAGCCCATCATAAAAATGTTCTTTAATTAGCTTCACAAAATTATTCCGGTGAAGAGGGGTTTTATCATAAAGCATCAAAACAATAATACCTGAATCAGTAGTGAGTTTTACCTGTACAGGCTTTGAAGCAGTTACAGACGGTT
>JALZAJ010000126.1 GCA_030948465.1 Bacteroidota bacterium | reverse complement strand
CTTTTGTTTCGGCAAGAAATCACCAGTTTTATCTGAACGATATTCCACAGTATTACATTGGAACCAATTACTGGTACGGAGAATTGCTGGCCCTTGAAAAAGATAAATCAAAGGGAATTGACAGATTAAGAAAAGAGCTGGATTTTCTAAAACAGCATGGCGTCACAAATCTCAGGCTTGTCGCGGGTGCAGAAGGATCCGGCCTCGTTAACGGAGTGGTTCGCATCGGGCCGCCTCTGCAACCTGAAGAAGGAATATTTGATCCAAAAATTTTAAAAGGACTTGATGTTTTACTGGATGAAATGGGTAAGCGAAACATGAAAGCCGTTATTTACCTGAGTAATAACTGGGAGTGGAGCGGGGGTTTTCTCCAATATTTAAAATGGAATAATTTAATTCCTGATTCAGTGTTTAAAAGAAAATTTAAATGGAACGAATTAGGCGATTATATCAGCGAATTTTATGACTGCAAAAAATGCCGGGATGATTACGAGAAGCAGGCTGCGTATATTTTAGATCACGTTAATTCTGTTTCAAAAATTAAATACAAGGACGATCCGGCTATAATGGCCTGGGAACTTGCTAATGAGCCACGTCCTATGAAACGATCTTCCATTGAATCTTATGAGAAATGGATTAGCTCTGCCTGCGCTTTTATAAAATCAAAAGATTCCAATCACCTTGTAACGCTGGGTGTTGAAGGTTACATGGGAACAGAAAATTTAAATGTTTTTGAAAAAATTCACGATAATAAAAATGTAGATTATCTCACCATTCACGTATGGCCCAAAAACTGGAGTTGGTTTAAAGGAAATGATGTAGCCGGAGGAATAGACAGTGTTTTTTCCAACTCACTGCGATACATAGACGCACATGAACAGGTTGCCGGCAAATTGAACAAGCCATTGGTTATTGAAGAGTTTGGCTTGCCAAGGAACAACAACTCATTTGATATAAATGCCAGTACCTCTCTGCGCGATAGTTTTTATAATAGAATTTTCACTGAGCTAATTGCAAATAAAAATGGCGATGGCGTTTTGGCCGGCGTTAATTTTTGGGCGTACGGCGGATTGGCAAAACCAATACCAGGCCAGACTTACTGGAAGCCCGGAGATGAGTATATGGGCGATCCGCCAATGGAAGAGCAGGGACTGAATACCGTTTTTAACTCCGATAAAAGTACCTGGGAGGTAATTGATTCAGCGGCTATACACCTTAAAAATCCTGCCTCTGCGAATGAGCTGCCTTCCGATAAAAATGCGACTAAAGAGACGGCTGCCCTTTATCATAATCTAAAAAGTCTATTGCTTAAAGGAACCATGTTTGGGCACCAGGATGATCTGGCTTATGGTGTGGGCTGGAAATATATTCCGGGCAAAAGTGATGTGCGAGATGTAACGGGCGCTTATCCTGCCGTATATGGGTTTGAATTAGGCCGCCTGGAAATTGATCAGCCGGTAAACATCGATACCGTTCCATTCGATAAAATTAAAAGTTACATCTACACAATTTATGAAAGAGGTGGCGTAGTTACATTAAGCTGGCATTTAAATAATCCATTAACCGGTAAAACTGCGTGGGATCCGGCTCCTGGTACCGTTGCCTCCATTTTGCCAGGAGGAGAAAAGAATGATCTGTATAAAAGCTGGCTGGATAAAATTGCCGGTTTTATATTAAGCTTAAAAGGAAAGGATGGCGAATATATTCCTGTTATTTTTCGCCCGTTTCATGAACTCAATGGTAATTGGTTTTGGTGGGGAAAGGATCATTGTACGCCGGAAGAATATAAACAACTTTGGCACTTCACGATCTCTTATCTCCGTGATGTAAAAAATGTTCACCAGCTCTTATACGCGTACAACACCGATAAATTTTATTCCAAAGAAGAATATCTTTTGAAGTATCCGGGAGATGAATGGGCAGACATTTTAGGGTTTGATATCTACCAGCGAAAAGTAGGTATAGAAGGAAATGAAGGATTTATAAAAGATGCTGACAACATGTTGACTATGCTGGAACAAATTTCGTTTGCAAAAAATAAAATTCCGGCACTCACTGAGTTTGGTTATGGAAAGGTACCTGACAGTACCTGGTGGACAAATGTATTATTGAAAGCAATTGGATACAATAGAATATCGTATGCCCTTGCCTGGCGCAATGCCGGCAAAAAGCAATCCGGTGATGAGGAGTATTATTTGCCTTTTAAGGGCCACGCATCAGAAAATGATTTTATAAAATTTTATAATGA
The DNA here is from genome assembly GCA_030948465.1 of Bacteroidota bacterium. Taxonomy (GTDB): domain Bacteria; phylum Bacteroidota; class Bacteroidia; order Chitinophagales; family Chitinophagaceae; genus Ginsengibacter. Next base: position 7,551 of record JALZAJ010000126.1, on the reverse strand, counting down.
ACCCAATATCTTCTTTCAAAAAAATATAACAAAAGAGCAACTGTATAAATAATGAAATTGCAACTCTTAGATATTTCGATAGTTGTTCTATACCTGGTATCCATGCTGATGATCGGCTGGTTTTACAGGAAAAAAGCACGGCAGAATAAAGAGAGTTACTTGATGGGTGGAAAAAAGCTGCCCTGGTATCTGCTGGGCATGAGTGATGCAGCCGACATGTTTGATATCAGCGGTACCATGTGGATGGTAGCTCTTAGTTTTATCTATGGTTTTAAAAGTATTTGGATACCCTGGCTTTGGCCGGTATTTAACCAGGTTTTTAATATGATGTTTTTGGCAAAATGGCTGAGGCGCTCCAACGCTGATACCGGCGCCGAATGGCTTGCCACCAGGTTTGGAGTAATTGGCAAAGGGGTAAAAGCCTCACATAATATTGTTGTGGTTTTTGCCTTGATAGGATGCCTTGGATTTCTTGCTTATGGGTTCGTTGGCCTCGGTAAATTCATCGAGATATTCGTTCCGTGGAATATAGTGCAGCCCTATGTGCCCTTTCATGTAGCGCCGGAATATGCAGCCCATTTTTATGGAATTATTTTTACTTTATTCGCTATGTTTTATTCTATACTGGGAGGTATGCACAGCATTGTAATTGGCGATTTGATCAAGTACATTATCATGACGATAGGCTGCATCGCTATTGGATATATTGCCATGACTCACCTGCATGGGCAAACGCTGAATGTGCCGAAGGGATGGGATAGCCCTTTCTTTGGGTTACATCTTAATCTCGACTGGTCGAATATACTTCCTGCAGCAACCAAAAAAATAGCAGATGATAATTTCGGACTGTTCGGAATATTTTTTATGATGATGTTGTTTAAGGGAGTATTTGCGAGCCTTGCCGGTCCGGCGCCCAACTATGATATGCAAAAAGTTTTGTCCACACGGTCGCCGAAGGAAGCTTCGAAGATGACGGGATTTGTGTCTATTATTTTATTGCCTATTCGCTATACTATGGTGATTGGCCTCACTGTAATGGCTTTATTATATTACAATCAGCTAGATCTCACTGCTCCCGGCGGCGGCACCGATTTTGAAAGAATATTACCCGGCGCGATTAATAATTTTCTTCCGGTTGGTATTTTGGGCATCGTGCTTACCGGCTTGCTGGGCGCATTTATGGGAACATTTTCCGGCACATTGAATGCGGCCCAGGCATATATAGTCAACGATATTTATCTTAAATATGTAAACCCTTTTGCATCCACTAAAAAAATAATAACCCTTAATTACCTCGTCGGAATTTTAGTGGCCGCTGTTGGCATCACACTTGGGTTTTTTGCAAAGGATGTAAACTCCGTGCTGCAATGGATCGTGGGTGCTTTATATGGAGGATATATTGCTGCCAATATGCTTAAATGGTATTGGTGGCGTTTTAATGCAAATGGATTTTTTTGGGGAATGATGGCAGGTATTATTGCGGCGCTTGTGTTCCCGTTCATCTTTACAGGATTGCCTTTATATAACTGGCCTTTACTGTTTTTGATATCGATTATCGGGTGTATTGCCGGCACCTATTCAGCGCCACCCACTGATATGGAAATTTTAAAAAAGTTTTACAAGCAGGTAAGGCCCTGGGGCTTTTGGAAACCCATACATGAAGTAGTCGTTGCGGAAGATCCCTTATTTGTACCCAATAAAAGATTTAAGCTGGATATGTTTAATGTAGTGCTTGGCGTAATTGGGCAATGCTGTCTTACTATTTTACCCATGTATTTTATTTTATGGATGAAGCTGCCTTTACTGGTTACGATTCTTCTTTTGGCAGTCATCGCTTTTATTCTTAAAAAAACCTGGTGGAACAAATTAGAAAACTAAAATTGTATAAGCTATAATATTTTGTTATGAACCTCTATTTTAAAGACAGATCCCATTTTCTTCGAAATGCTTTTAAAGAATTAACGGAACGAAAAAATGTAAAGGCCGGATCGACCAATGGTATTTTTAATCGTTATGAAAATCCAGTGCTTACTGCCGCACATGCTCCACTGGAATGGCGCTTTGATTTTAATCCTGCAACCAATCCCCGGTTGCTGGAGCGGTTTGGTATTAATGCAGCTTTCAATGCCGGCGCCATGAAGTTTAATAACAAATATATACTCGTCGCCAGGGTAGAAGGAACCGACCGGAAATCATTTTTCGCCATCGCTGAAAGCGAAAATGGTCTCGATAATTTTACATTTTGGGATAGCCCAATCGTATTGCCTCAAACCAGCGAACAAGAAGTGAATGTGTACGATATGCGCCTGGTTCAGCACGAGGACGGATGGATCTACGGCTTGTTTTGTACAGAGCGAAGAGACCCTTCCGCGCCGGAAGGTGATCAGTCTGCCGCGATAGCTCAATGTGGTATAGTAAGAACTAAAGACCTTATAAATTGGAACCGCTTACCCGACCTTAAAACTCCTTCTCCGCAACAAAGAAACGTCGTGTTGCATCCTGAATTCGTAGATAAGAAATATGCTTTTTATACCCGTCCGCAGGATAGTTTCATTGAAGCTGGATCCGGCGGTGGCATCGGTTTCGGCGTGTGTGATGATATTGAAAATGCAATTATCGATAAAGAAATCGTAATAGACAAAAGAGCATACCATACCGTTTATGAAGCAAAAAACGGAATGGGTCCTGCTCCCATCAAAACAGAAAAAGGCTGGCTGCATCTTGCACATGGCGTGAGAAATACCGCCGCTGGTTTACGGTATGTGCTATATATGTTTATGACCAGTCTCGATGATATCACTGCAATTATTCATAAGCCTGGCGGCTACTTTATGGCGCCGGAAGGTGATGAAAGAACGGGGGATGTTTCTAACGTACTTTTTTCTAACGGATGGATACAGGATGAGAATGGAACCGTGTTTATTTACTACGCTTCTTCTGATATGAAAATGCATGTGGCTACCTCAGGCGTTGAAAAATTATTAGATTATGTTATCAATACGCCGGAGGATGGTTTTACATCGGAAGCTTCTGTAAAAACTATTATGCAGATCATTGAAAAGAACAAAGAATATATGACAACTCAAAATGGCGGCGGCGCTTCCACCCAAAATCTTATGGAAAAAATAAACGCCTGACCTATCGGGGTTTCCGAATTTATGACAGAAGCTATAGCCACATATAAAAAAGATTTACAGAACGAACTGGAACGTATTCTTTCTTTCTGGATGAAATACTCCCTTGATACAAAGGATGGCGGATTTTACGGAAGAGTGGATAACGAAAATAATATTTACGCAAATGCCCCTAAGGGTTCCGTGTTAAACAGCAGGATCTTATGGGCTTTTTCCGCTGCATATAATCTCACTAACGATGTAGCTTACCTGCAAACTGCTCACAGAGCATTCGATTATATCCGGGATCATTTTTTCGATAAAGATTTTGGCGGTGTGTACTGGACGGTTGATGCTAAAGGAGATCCTCTGGATACAAAAAAGCAATTTTATGCACTCTCTTTTGCAATCTACGGGCTTAGCGAGTTTTATAAATGCAATAGAAACGAACAGGCAAAAGACCTGGCTATTGCCTTACACAATAGTACCGTGACACATAGTTATGATCCCGTTTATGGAGGTTACGCAGAAGCTTTATCAAGGGACTGGAAGGAAATAGCGGATCTCCGGCTGAGTAAAAAAGATGCGAACGAAAAAAAAACAATGAACACGCATTTGCATATCCTGGAAGGGTTTGCAAATCTTTACCAGGTATGGCCTGATGAAAAACTTAAAGAAAGGATAGAATATCTTATCCATATTTTTCTTAACTATATCATTGATAGAAACAACTACCATTTAATATTATTTTTTGATGAAAAATGGAATCGCCGTTCCAACATTTTTTCTTACGGCCATGACATTGAAGCTGCCTGGCTTTTACAGGAGGCGGCAGAAAAAATTGGGATTGCAGAACTTACTAGTAAGGTGAAGGAAGAGTCCGTAAAAATTTCAAATGCAGCTATAGAAGGGCTGGATGAAGATGGCGGTTTATGGTACGAATATGATGCGGATACAAGTCATCTCATTAAAGAAAAGCATTCCTGGCCGCAGGCGGAAGCAATGATCGGTTTTTATAATGCCTGGCAAATAACAGGCGAAGAAAGTTACCTTAAGAAGTCATTTGCAAGCTGGCATTTTGTACAGAATCGAATCCTGGATAAAAAAAATGGTGAATGGTTTTGGGGTGTAAAGGAAAACTATGACGAGATGAATGAAGATAAAGTGGGTATTTGGAAATGCCCTTATCACAATAGCAGGGCGTGTATCGAACTAATAAACAGAATAGATAAAACTGCGCTTGATTTAAACAAAGAAAAAAAGATAAACGATGAACTTAAAACATAAGTGTATGAAATTCCTTTTTATTTTCTGCGTCGTTGCTTTATCGGGTTTCTGCTCTTTTGGCCAAAACAAATATGACATTACAAGCTACGGCGCAGTTAATGATGGAAAAACGATTGCGACAAAATCACTGCAGGCCGCAATAGACGCCTGTAACAAAAACGGAGGTGGTGATGTAATTGTGCCTGCCGGGCTTTTTATCATTGGCACCGTTTATCTCAAATCTAACGTACACCTGTACCTGCAAGCAGGCGCAATCCTTAGAGGAAGCCCAACTCTGCAGGATTACGAAGCATATACGCCGGAAAAACCTTATGTCCCCATTCATAAAGGAATGTTTTTTACTGAAGATGCTGAAAATGTCGTGATCTCCGGTGAAGGACAAATTGATGGAAACGGGGACATTTTTTTTAAGCCCGGTGAGGCAAAGAAACTGGATGCGCAAGCCACGAAATATACAAGGCAAAAAGATAGTTACCGTAAGGTAGCTTCAGGAATAGGAGATGGCCCAATTGTTCCCCGGGAACGTCCCTACCAAATGTTTGTTTTTAGTAATTGCCGGAAGGTAACGGTAAGGGACATACGTATTACGTCAGCGCCTTTCTGGTGTATGCACTTTGCAGATTGTGATGCCGTTGAAATAAAAAATATCCGCCTTTGGAATAACTTACTGGCGCCTAATGCCGATGGCATTGACATTACCAGTTGTACCAATGTCATCATTGAAGGTTGCGATATCAGGACGGGAGATGATGCCATTGCAATAGTCGGTTACGATCATCATTTTGAAATACCCGGATTTAAAAAGATGCGGCATTTATCAGAAAATATTATTGTAAGTAATTGCAACTTGCAATCCTATTCCAGCGGCATCCGCATTGGATTTTTAGATCAAAATACAGTGAGAAATATACAGGTGAGCAATGTGAACATTACCAATTCCACCAGGGGCATCGGCATATTTTTAAGGGATGAAGGTTCCCTGGAAAATATCACATTTGCCAACATATATATTGAAACCCACCTGCGAACCGGCGACTGGTGGGGCAATGGCGAGCCCATTCATATTTCTGCCGTACGCGGAAAGGAACATGTAAAGCTTGGTCAGATAAAACATGTTCTTTTTAATGATATAATTTGTAAGGGGGAAAATGGCATTCTTGTTTACGGAAGCGATGAGAGTATTATTGAAGACGTATCTTTTGAACATATTCGTTTTGAATTTACTGACAGCAAGCTCAATGATGTTGCGGGTGGCAACATTGATCTTAGAGGAAGCAGCCTGGATAAGTCTCTTTTTTCCAGAGATATCCCCGGCTTGCTGGCGCAGTACGTAAAAAACTTACGCATCGATGATTTTCAACTTCAGTGGACAAATACCAGGATGCCCTATTTTACACACGGCATTGAGCTTGCTGATTTTGAGGATGTGACCATTTCAAATTTTAAAGGCGCTGCATCGCCCGTAAACCCAAACGCATACAGGATATATGCGAAAAACGGGAAGGGGTTAAAGATCGAAAACAAAGAAAATATTCAAATTAAAAATGTTCTGTAGCATTCAGGCTTTGATAAAAATTGGATAGAATTTTGTTTTGATAAAAATAAAATAATGAAGCATTTTTTCAGATATGCGGTTGTATTTGTGGCGTTTACCGGCTTAGCCTGCATGTTTAATAAAAAGAAAAAGAATATCGTTTTTTTCGGAGATTCTTTAACCGGGCGGGGCGTGAAAACCGGTGGCTATATTAAAATAATGCGGAAAATGTTTGATTCTGTCGGTTTATCTGCTAAATACAACTTGCAGGGGTCGGGCATTGACGGTAATAAAGTGCACAACCTTTTTGTAAGAATGGATGACGATGTGGTAGCTAAAGATCCTTGCCTGGTATTTATCTGGATTGGCGTAAATGATGTATGGCACAAACTATCAGGAACGGGTACGGATGCAGATAAGTTTGAAGAATATTACCGTGCAATTATTAAAAGGTTCCGGACGCAAAAGATAAAAGTGATCCTTGTAACACCCGCTGTTATAGGCGAAAAACCCGACGGAACCAATCAGCAGGATGACGATCTTACTTTGTACAGTAACATCGTCCGGAAACTATCTAATGAATATAATTGTAAGCTGGTCGATCTTAGAAAGGCATTTTTTGAATTTGATAAAAAGAACAATATGGAACAAAAACGATCCGGGATTCTCACGGTCGATGGCGTACATTTATCAACCATTGGAAATCGATTTGTCGCTGAAAAGATGATGGAAGTCTTAGTTCCGTTTTTAAAGTCTTCAAATTGAATTGATTCTATTCGTTCACAAATAAAAAATTGTATATGACAACAAGACGTTCGTTCCTAAAGACCACCACCGTTCTCTCTGCCGGTATGCTGCTTACAAAATCGCCGGGATGTAATGCAAAAAATACGCTGATCGGCCTGCAACTTTATACCGTGCGGGATGCTATGGCAAAAGACCCTGAAGGTACCCTCGCAAAAGTTGCGCAGATAGGTTATACTTCTGTGGAGACGGCAACTTATACCGGTACCGAAAAATTTTATGGTATGTCGCCCCGGGATTTTGCGGCAGTCATAAAAAAGAATGGCTTAGTAGTACCCAGCGGCCATTACAGGCTTGGCGAAGAAACACCTAAAGGAGAGGTACAACAAGGCACCATACTTCACGATTGGGACAAAGCAGTGGATGACGCAGCCGCGGTTGGCTTAAAATATATGGTATGCGCCTATCTTTCTACTGATGAACGAGGCGACCTGGATCATTATAAAAAAGTGGCGCAACAATTGAACACGGCCGGTGAAAGATGTAAAAAAGCGGGTATCCAGCTCTGTTACCATAATCACGATTTTGAATTTATAAAGCAGAATGATCAATTCCCGTACGACATATTATTGTCAACTGATAAAGACCTGGTGAAGATGGAAATTGATTTGTATTGGATTACAAAAGCAGGCCAGGATCCAATTAAACTTTTTAATGAACACCCCGGAAGATTTCCTTTGTGGCATGTAAAGGATATGGATAAAACACCTGATAAAAACTTTACAGAAGTTGGAAATGGTATTATTGATTTTAAGAAAATATTTGAATATAAAAATAAAGCGGGTATGAAATATTTTTTTGTAGAACAGGATA
>JALZAJ010000096.1 GCA_030948465.1 Bacteroidota bacterium | reverse complement strand
ATAGGAAATCAATTAATGGGCGTTAAGCAAACAACCGATGTACTTGAAAAAGGTACCTGGCTTTTTGCTGGCATCATTGGAGTTCTTTGTCTTACTTCCGCTATGTTTATTCCAAAAACGGGAGGCAGTTCCAAAACGGATAATCTTATAAATGAAGCGCCGGTTGGGACGCCGGCTCAGCCAAATAATACGACGCCATTGCCGGGAACGGCGCAACCGCAATCAACCGTGCCGGTGACTCCGCAAAAATAAATTTATTACAATATTCTGCCTGGCAGTCAGGTAATAACCCTGTTCCAAAACACAGGGTTTTTTAATTATATGGAATGATTGACATACGGCAAATCTTATAAAAAATAAATAGTTTGTTTAAAAAATTGAACTCAAAAAACATCATATCTGCTAAAAAATGAAAACACGAAAAATCATTCTTTTTATTGTTATTGTTTTAATAGCGGGCGCGGCTTTTTTATCATGGAGGTTCTTTGGGCCGACTGTAAAGCCGCCGGAAGGAAATTTCTTTTACATACATACAGGATCCGGTTATCAGCAGGTGAAAAATGATCTCATAAAATCCCGGATCATTGCCTCGGGATTTTGGCTGGATAAGGTCGCGAAGTATTCAGGTTACACTAAAAATGTGAAACCGGGCAAATATAAAATCACCGGCGGCATGAGCATTTTTAATCTCGTAAAAATGCTGAGAGCCGGAAGGCAAACCCCTGTAAATCTTGTGATCACCAAATTGAGGACGAGAGACGATCTTGCCAAAAAGATCGCGGATAACTTTGAAACAGATTCAACAAGCGTTATTAATTTTTTAAATAGTAATGATTCCTTGTTGCAATTTGATGTAGATACCAATACGCTTATGACCATGATAATTCCCAATACCTATACATTCACCTGGAACACCAATACTCAAAGGATCTTAAAAAAATTATATTCAGAAGAAGAGAAATTTTGGAATGATGATAGGTTAAAGAAAGCGCAGAAACTTCACCTCACGCCAAAAGAAGTTTACACTCTTGCATCAGTGGTGGAAGAGGAAACAAATAAGCAGGATGATAAAGGAAAGATCGCCAGTGTTTACTATAACAGAATTCAAAAAGGCATGAGGCTTGCGGCCGATCCCACTATAAAATTTGCCATGAAAAACTTTGGGCTTAAAAGAGTATATACAAAATATCTAAGTTTTCCTTCACCTTATAACACCTATTTAAACGCCGGGCTTCCTCCCGGCCCGATATGCACTCCGTCAATTAAAACGATCGATGCAGTTCTTGCTATGCCCGAAACCAATTATTTATTTTTTGTAGCCCGTTCCGATTTTTCTGGCTTTTCTGATTTCGCATCCACGTACCAGGAGCATTTAATTTATGCAAAAGCATATCAGCAGGCGCTTGATAGCCTGCTAAAAGAAAAAGAACAAAATCAATAATTTATTATCGTTATTTTAGAATAAGAATAATGGTTTGGCCGAAACCCGTTATCAATCAATTAAGCTTTGATAAAACTTGCACGAATATTTTTAAGTTTTCATCCAATAAATTACTTACGACGTAAAAGTAAACGATGGAACCCGCCTGGCTTCCAGGGCTTATCCTTGTACGTTGTGCTGAAAAATTTCGCAAAGGATTTTAGTGTTCCATATCTTACTGAAAGGGCCGCTGCCATCTCTTACAATTTCATTATGTCGGTGCCACCCACCTGTCTTTTTCTTTTCACTCTAATTCCAAATCTTCCTTTCATTTCCAAACGAACGCTTAAAGTTCAATTGCATGGCCTGATTACAGATATTATTCCGGCGCATACTTATAACAAAAGTGTTATCCAGTTTGTGGACGAAATTATAAATGGTTCAAAGATCGGATTGATCTCATTTACTTTTTTGCTATCCCTGTTTTTTGCATCCAATGCCGTGATGGGTTTAATGCGTTCCTTCAACAAGGATTATATTGGTTTTAAAAAAATTAAAGGACTTAAAAAAAGATGGCTGGCCATTAAATTGACCGTCCTGCTTTTTGGATTGCTTTTAATATGCCTGATATTGTTATTTATACAATCTAATATTTTAAATATGATCGGTATAAAAAGTCAGACCACTAAAGAAATGATCCTTTATGGGAAATGGCTTTTTATTATCGGATTGATCTTTTATACCTACGCGTTTATTTATAAATATGCACCGTCAACTACTAAGAGATGGAAGCTGGTTTCTCCGGGCGCCATCATTGCGACATGCCTAAGTATCGTTGCTACCATTGGATTTTCTTCTTTTGTAAATAATTTCGGCCGATACAATTTATTATATGGTTCTATTGGAACTGTTATGGTTTTAATGATCATGATATTTTTAAACTCGCTGGTTGTGCTTATTGGTTTCGAGTTTAATCTTAGCATCAATACTTTAAAAACAATTGAAGAAAACAAAAAGGAAAGGAAAGGATTGGAAATTTGAGATTTCTGAAATTGAAAATTGAAAATTGAAAATTGAAAATTGAAAATTGAAAATTCGGCTTTCCGCGGCTTTAATCTGCCTGTTTCTGCACAATAAAATATTTATCCCGGAACACAAAGATGTCCGCTTTATAAATACAAGTGTTCGATTCCGTACAGTTTAAAAAATGAAATTCAGTGCCTTTATTGTTATAAATCAATGTGATATATCATTGGTACGGCGATTGAAAACATAGTCAGGTAATGTCCCTTTCCGGCATATACTTAGTTCTCTACAAATTATACTTCTATGTTTAAAAATTATTTCAAAACCGCGTGGCGCAACCTGGTAAAGCATAAAACTTTTTCATTCATCAACATCGCGGGTCTTTCTATTGGCATTTCAATTTGCTTCATCATTATGTTGTTCGTACAGGATGAATTAAGTTATGATCGCTTTAATAAAAATGCAGACCGCATGGTACGTGTGGTTTTCAAAGCAGATATTAACGGCGGAAAAATCTTTGAAGCCAATGTGATGCCGCAGGTGGCTTCGGTAATGAAAACTGATTACCCTGAAGTGCAGGACGCCACCAGGTTGCGGCAATATGGCGTGTCAAAAATTACATACAAGGACAAGGTTTTTAAAGAGGATGAATTTGCCTTTGTTGATCCTAACTTTTTCAGCATATTCACCTTGCCACTTATTGAAGGCGATGCAAAAACCGCTTTATTGCAACCGAACACCGTTGTTATTACAAAAGAAATTGCCAGAAAATATTTTGGTAATGAGGAGCCCCTGGGAAAAACATTAGGCTTCAATAACAATATGGAATATTATAAAGTAAAAGGAGTGATTGATAAAGTGCCCCCCAATTCACATTTTCATTTTGATATGTTTGGTTCGATGGCAGGTTTGGACGAAGCGAAGTCCGATTCCTGGATGGGTTCTAACTTCTTTACTTATGTATTATTAAAGCCCGGTTATGATTATAAAAAATTAGAAGCAAAATTGCCGGGCATGGTAGAAAAATACATGGGTCCGCAGATACAACAGAACATGGGCATCAGCCTGCAACAATTTATCACCAAGGGAAATAGCCTGGGCTTTGCATTACAGCCTTTGGCATCTATTCATTTGTATTCCCATGCAAGCTCCGAACTGAGCCCGGCGGGAGACGCCATGTATGTCTATATCTTTGGCGCTATTGCTATTTTCATGTTGCTGATAGCCTGTATTAATTTTATTAATCTTTCAACAGCAAGCGCATCTAAACGGGCGAAAGAAGTTGGCGTAAGAAAAGTAATCGGTTCGGGAAAGTGGCAACTCGTTAAGCAATTTTTATTTGAATCTGCATTGGTCGTATGTATTGCAATGGTAATTTCTTTGGTCATGATAGAACTGGCATTACCCACATTTAATAATATTTCCGGCAAAAATTTAAGCTTCGATTTTAATATAAAAATAATCGCAGCCTTTATTTTATTAGGCTTATTGGTAAGCATCATTGCCGGTATCTATCCCGCATTTTATCTTTCATCATTCAAACCTATTGTTGTACTAAAAGGAAAATTAGCAAGCAATAACAGGAGCTTTGGTTTGCGCAGCAGCCTTGTTGTTTTTCAATTTTTTATTTCTGTTGGTTTGATAATTAGTACGATTGTAGTATGGCAGCAAATGAAATTTATACAGAATAAGAAATTGGGTTATGATAAAGAGCAATTGCTTACCATTCCCAACTCTTATGCATTGGGTAAAAATGAAAAAGTATATGAAGAAGAATTGCTGCGAGACCCGCGTGTAGTGAATGCAACTATCTCGTCGTATAAACCGGCAGGACCAAGTAATGGCAATAACGCACTGGCATATCCCGAAGGCCATGATAACCAGATTATGAAAACAACAGAATATCACGTGGATGAACAATACATTCCCACACTGGGTATGCAAATAGCTGCAGGAAGAAATTTTTCTAAAGAATTTGCCACAGACTCAACAGCGATGGTTGTCAATGAATCTGCCGCAAAAGCATTTGGCTGGAGCATTATAAGTGCTGTTGGAAAAACAATTGTCAGGCAAAATAGCAGCAGGGGAAGAGACATTTCCTATCGGGTTATCGGTGTAGTAAAAGATTTTAATTTTAAATCATTGCATGAACCTATTACGCCTCTATTAATGACACTGGAACCCGACTGGGGTTTGATATTTAAAATAAAAACTACAGACATGCAAGGCTTGCTTTCCACCATGAAAAAACAATGGGATACGTTTAAGACCGATGAACCTTTCACCTATAATTTCATGGATGACCTGTATGATAAAACATATTCAGCAGAAACAAAAACAGGAACCATTCTCAACATCTTTTCTGTGTTAACCATATTCGTTGCATGCCTCGGCTTATTCGGGCTGGCAACATACACTGCGGAGCAACGTACTAAGGAAATAGGCATTCGAAAAGTGCTTGGCGCCAGTGTGACGCAGGTAACACAAATGTTGTCGAAAGATTTTATAAAGCTCGTTGGCATTGCATGTCTTATTTCATTTCCATTATCGTACTGGACAATGAACAAATGGCTGCAAAGTTTTGCTTACAGGATTAGTATTAGTTGGTGGGTGTTTTTGATTGCGGGTCTTGCGGCATTATTAATTGCTATACTAACGGTTAGCTTCCAGGCAATAAAAGCAGCCATTGCAAACCCGGTAAAGAGTTTGAGAACGGAATAGTTAATGAAAAATTGAAAAATGAAAAATTGAAAATTGAAAAAATGCTGGGCTTTTAATCGATAACTATTTTTGTATGCTAAAAAATTATTTCAAAACTGCGTGGAAAAATTTAATACGGAACAAAGTATATTCTACCATTAATATTCTTGGCCTTGCCATAGGTTTAGCTGTATCAATGCTCATAATTTTGTATATAGAACATGAATCTACTTACGATACTTTTCATGCCAATGCAAATAGGATTTATTGGATACAGGGCAAAATCAAAATGGGAAATGACTCTATATTCATGCCTCTTATGAGCTATGCCTCTGCACCATTAACCAAACAAGCTGAACCTTCTGTAGAAAGTTATGTTCGCTTAACTAAGGATTTTAAAACCCCTATACTTCAAAATATTCAATCGCCTGCCTTTAAATTTGCAGAAGATAAATTCCTTTTTGCAGACAGTAATTTCTTTAGCTTTTTTTCTTTTAAATTACTGGAAGGGAATAAAGGAAAAGTACTTCAAGTCCCATTTAATGTTGTCATTTCAAAAACCATTGCAGCAAAATATTTTGGCAATCAAACTCCGATTGGTAAAATTATCCGTTATAATAATGCTTACAATTTTACGGTTACAGGAGTTGCAGAACCGGCGCCTTCCAACTCCAGTATCAATTACGATTTTGTAGCATCAATTTCCAGCCTCGCCTCATTCGATACATATAAAGATCTTCTTAAATCGCAAAGGGTGCAGCTTGGCGCTTTTTCTACTTATTTTTTATTGCATCAACCCGCAGATGCGGCACGTATCGAAATTGCTTTACAACAACTTAACAGAAGCACAAATACAGGGCAAGGAAGCGATGAGAGGTATTTAGCCACACCTCTTACAGACACACACCTGCATGCTAATTACGGTGATAGCGCCAACATAAAATATCTTTCGGTATTTCCTTTCGTAGCGGCACTTATTTTGCTGCTGGCTTTAAGCAATTATATAAGCCTTTCCACAGCACAGGCAACAAGCCGTGCCAAAGAAATTGGAGTAAGGAAAGTATTAGGCGCAGGCAGAAGATCGATCGCCAAACAGTTCTTTATCGAATCGGCCTTATATACAGGCATTTCATTTATACTCGCTTACTTTTTATGCAGCATTTTTCAATCATCCTTTTTTTCATTCCTACAAATAAATATTGATTCATCATTCCTGCTTAATCCCTGCCTTCTTTTATCTTTTACGGGATTGTTCCTGGTTAGTTTGATTATGGCGTCCCTATATCCTTCCATATTACTTTCAGCATACAGGCCCGCAAAAGTTTTATATGGGAAATTTAATAAGCAGGGCAGTGGCTTACCTGTAAGAAAATTTTTCACATTTTTTCAATTCACTATTTCTATTGTGCTTATTATCTGCGGAATTATTATAAATAAACAAATCGGTTTTATAAGGAATACCGATACCGGCGTAAATAAATCAAACATCCTAATGATACCATTTTCACCATCTTTGGGAAAACACTATAAAGCCTTTAAAGAGGAAACCGGTTCTGTTGCAGGAGTACGGCAAATTACAGCTTCGCAATACCCAATGTATAAAGGTCATGATGCTTATTTTACGAAAGCAAAAAACACAAACGCAGATGTTTTATTATCGGTGTTATCTGTAAATAAAAATTTTATTTCCATGCTTGGTTTGGATTGGAAAATAGCTCCTGACGATTCGCTTTTTTATTTAAAGCAGAACCAGATTATTATCAATGAGGAGGCCATATCAAAGTTGAATTTAGGCAACACTCCTGCAAATGAAAAAATAACCTTAGGCAACACACAATATGAAGTGGCAGGGGTTTTGAAGGATTTTAATTATGAAACACTACAGAACAAAATTGGCGCATTAAGCCTTTTTATTTCTTCAGATACGGCATCCAACTGGGGCGCATCCGGTGGTTGTTTGTTTGTAAAAATACAAGCTCATGTAAGTGTTCCGGTTCTTCTCGATAAACTGAAAATTATCTATGCAAAATATGACAGCGAAAAACCATTCGAATATTCCTTTATGGACGATGCTTATGATGAGATGTATAAGGCAGAAAACAGGCTCTCAAAAATATTAGGTGTTTTTACAGCGCTAACAATATTTATAGCAAGCCTTGGATTGTTTGGCCTTGCGACATTCATGGCGGTTCAGCGCACAAAAGAAATTGGTATAAGAAAAGTCCTGGGTGCTTCAGTTGGTCAAATTGCAGCGCTTCTTTCAAAGGACTTTATAAAGCTTGTATTGCTTGCATTACTTGTAGCATCTCCTGTTGCCTGGTATGTCATGCACCAATGGCTCGACGGCTTTGCTTATCGTACAAATATTTATTGGTGGATGTTTGCATTAGCCGGCATCATGGCAATTTTAATTGCTTTGCTAACGGTAAGCTTCCAGGCAATAAAAGCCGCAATAGCAAATCCTGTCAAAAGTTTAAGAACAGAATAGTTAATTGAAAATTGAAAATTGAAAATTGAAAATGCTGAGCTTATAATCTATAATTATTGTTGTATGCTTCTTACGCCCCAAGGCTTCGACTTTGGTTCGAAGGACACGAGCATTTAAAGTTAAAAATTAAATCATGTTCAAAAATTATTTCAAAACCGCCTGGCGCAATCTTATAAATAATAAGATTCATTCGTTTATTAATATCGCAGGGCTCTCCGTAGGATTAGCCTGCAGCCTGCTTATATTTCTTTGGGTACAAAATGAATTAAGCATTGACGCTTTTCATAAGAATGATGCACGATTGTATAAAGT
>JALZAJ010000090.1 GCA_030948465.1 Bacteroidota bacterium | reverse complement strand
TTTTGTGTAATACCTTTCCAATCATCCGTGCGAAAAGATGATGCAGGCAAGCCCTCCTGGTTATAAAGATTTGCGTCATCAGGATTGTTGCCCCATGCATATCTCACAGCGAGCGGGTTTTTTATTTCATCATTATATACAACCACCTTATCACCCTCTATAAAAGCCTTTGCCCAAACAAATTTTTGATCTTCGCCGGCAACTGCAAATCCTTTTACGTAACCATATTTATCTTTTATTTTTAAACCGCCTCCAATATTTGAAAAGCTAAGTATGATCTTATTATCTTCCTTTTTCATTGATTGATATTGCGGGCCGGAATAAACAATATCTTTTCCATAAGCCACTTTCTCAGCAACTAACGCCAACCTGTACCCGACATCTTGTTTATTTTTTGGATGAATATCATTAGCCTCGCCTATATCGGTTATAACTGCCTGTCCTGTCGCAGGAAGAGATAAGGTCATACTTTGTGCTTCCCTGAGCTCGGCCCAATCACTTTGCGCCGGAAGAGAATCGGGTGCCATAAAATTGGCAAGCTGCACCCATAAAAAAGGAAAACTATCATTCCATTTTTTACGCCAGTCATTGATCATATTTGGAAAGAGCGTACGATAATTATAGGCTTCGCCCGCATTGGATTCACCCTGGTACCATATTGCTCCTTTAATGGAATAATTTATAATGGGCGCCACCATGGCATTATATAATTGAGATGGAAACCCATTAGGTCCTGCATCCTGTATTCCAAAATCTGAAGTGATAGCTGAAGGCTTGTATTGCCACGTTCCTGCCAGCGGAATTTTTTTACCATCAATTTCAATATATAACTGGTCTTCCTTTCCATATATGCCACCGCCACCGCCTGTATCTGTAATCTTAATAACAATCGTATTTTTTCCTTTTTTTAGTTGAGCCGCACCTACTTTATAAACCCTGTCTGTCGAATAATTGTTAGTCGCTCCTACCTTCACTCCGTTTAAATAAGTTACCTCATTATCATCTATCGGCCCCAGGTTTAAAACACCATCTTTTCCAGCCAGTTCATCCGGTAATTCAAATTCTTTTTTGAACCATATATTTCCATCCACATTGCCTATCTCAGAAGATTCCCATAACTGAGGCTGACGAATTTTTTTCCACCCTTCCTCTGCTGTTCCCGGACGATACCACTGCTCTGCATCTCCTTTATCATTTTTAAGTGACGCCGCAAATTGTTCCTGTCTTTCTTTCATCAAAGAATTTTCTTTTTCTTTTTTATCCAGATCAGCTCCTTTATATTTTTCTACTTTGCCCATAACATCCCAGCTCGTCCACGCTTGTATGTTAGTACCGCCCCATGAAGTATGAATTAACCCAATGGGAATATCTAAATCTTTACTGAGCTTGCGGCCAAAGAAATAAGCAACGGCGGAGAAATCGGCTGCGGTTTCAGGATTGCACTCCGTCCAACTGCCAGTTACATCTTTTAATGGCTTGAACGCAGTTGCCTTCTTCACGGTAAAAAGCCGGATCGAGGGATAATTGCTTGCTGAAATTTCTTTCGCGGCATTTTTTGTATTTTTCAAACTGAACTCCATATTTGACTGGCCACTGCAGATCCACACATCGCCAAGCAAAATATTTTCAAAAGCAATTTTATTTTTTCCCGAAACAATCATTTGAAACGGTCCTCCATAATTCATCGGTTTTAGAGTAATCATCCAACTGCCCTCTGCATCCGTCTTCGCTTTTACATGCTGGCCATTAAACGTTACAGTAACGCTTTCTCCTTTATCGGCCCAGCCCCATATTTTAACCGGCTTATCTCTTTGCAGCACCATATTGCTTGTAAAAATTTCCGGGAGAGAAACATTAGCAAAAGCGCTGATGTAAATACAGGAAAAAATAAGCGTAAGAAATTTTTTCATGTTGATATTGTTTTAGTTTAATTAAGTTCTCTTCCAAAGAAGTTCTGTGATTGTCATCGAGAACTCCGTCCTCAGTGGCATCTGCAGGGGATCGCTTCTTATACCCTTTTAAAATTTTTTAAACAAAATCATCGCTGTACCGGTAAGCAGCAATAAGTTTTTCTTCTCCTTCTTTTCCGGCAACGGAATTACCATGCTCCATTCCCAGGATGCCTTTGTATCCTTTATTATAAATGTGTTTGAAAATATTTTTGTAATTCATTTCGCCTGTCGTGGGCTCGTTCCGGTTAGGATTATCACCTATTTGAAAATAACCGATTTCTTCCCAGGCCAAATCAATATTATTGATGATGTTGCCTTCATTACGCTGCATGTGATACATATCAAATAAGAATTTACAAGACGGGCTTTTTACCGCTTTGCAAATTGTATAGGTCTGATCAGAATGCCTTAGAAAAAGTTCCGGTGTATCGCTCAAGGCTTCCAAAACCATGACAAGCCCGTGCGGTTCCAGAATATCACAGGCAGGCCTAAGCGCTTCTATCACATTCGCGGTTTGATATTCAACTGAAAGTTTATGTTCATAATTTCCAGGCACTACGGTAATCCATTTTGCATTGCAGCGTTTGGCGCATTCAATCGCCTCTTTACAGGCATTTAAAAACTTTTCCCTCCATTCTTTATCGCCAGAGGTAAGGGAAATTTTAACCGGCCAGTGATCGAAGTTCAAAACAAAGACTCCCATGCGCATATTTAACCTGGCCAGCGTGTTCCCAATCGATTCCTGATCGGCAACAGGCCGGTCCATAAAACCATTGTCTTCAATTGCCCGGAAACCTGCATCGTAGGCAAACCTTATCTGGTCAACAAAATTTTTACCGGCACTATTTTTAAACATGCCGTCGTGTATGGCATAATCAAGATGAAAGGGCTGGGCAGCAGGCTTATTTTTTTTATTATCACCTATTACGGTACTACCTGCAAGCAGGCCTGCACCCGCTAAGATTGATTGTTGAATGAAATTTTTTCTTTCCATTATTGCTATCATTTTTGGGAGAAGCTATTGAACTTCCGGTGAACTTATTATTTCTAAAAAAGGGAAACGTGGAACAAAATTACAAGCCGGATAAAGTTAAAGGAAAATCAGTTTAGAGATTTATATAAAAATACCCATCGAAAGTTTTATTTTTTTCTGACCAATGACTAACATGAATATAAAAAAAATAGTATTTTAGTTTTTTCTAACGATTCTTGTACCTCCGATATACTTAATAATGATTGCTCAAAATTCTTTAAGGCGTTTGTTCTATTTCCAATGTTTGCTTTTTAAATATTGTATTCAACTTTTAAAATAAATATTACAGCTCATGGATACCATTAACCGAAAACAATTATTTCTCGCCAGTCGCATTGCCTTAATAGTAACTGCAATGACGTTCGCTTTCAGAGCCTCTTTAGAAGGAGTATGGAGTACAGAATTTCATCTTACAAAAGAACAATTGGGATGGATATTCAGCCCTGCGTTCTGGGGCTTCACACTTGCAATGATCTTTGGCGGCCCGCTTTGCGATGTAGTTGGGATGAAACGATTATTAGGCATCGCATTCATAGGGCAACTGGCCGGCATCATATTATACCTGTTGGCTAAAGACGCCACCACGCTTTTCATTGGCACCGTATGTATTGGGATAGGTAATGGCATGGTAGAAGCGGCCTGCAATCCTTTAACGGTTACTTTATTCCCGGAAAAGAAAACAGCAATGCTTAACCGTTTTCATGTATGGTTCCCAGGAGGAATAGTCATTGGCGGATTATTATCTTATTTTTTACTGGAACGAATATATATTGACTGGCGGATTTTAATTGCTACGCTATTCATTCCCTTAATAATTTATGGCGTCATGTTCTGGAAATTAAAATTTCCGCAGACAGAAAGGGTAACAAGTGGAATAAGCACGAGACAGATGTTTGTTGCCTGCTTAAGTCCTCTGTTTATCGTTATGGTTGTTTGCATGCTGATGACCGGGGCGACAGAATTGGGAACCAACACGTGGATCGTCGCTTTATTGCAGGGAGCCAATGTTTCAGGGATATTGGTCCTCGTTTTTATCAACGGATTGATGGCTATAGGAAGATCTTTTGCAGGGCCGGTTGTTCACAGGTTGAATCCAAATGGCATGCTTATTTTCTCGGCATTTTTTGCAGGAATCGGATTGTTATTATTAAGTATGGCGAGCGGTCCCGCGGCATTTGCTGCTGCATTTATATTCGCGGTGGGTGTTTGTTTTTTCTGGCCAACCATGCTGGGTTTTGTGTCAGAATACCTTCCTAATACCGGCGCACTCGGCCTTTCCATAATGGGCGGCGCGGGTATGTTTTCAACTTCACTTATTGTTCCCATTATGGGTCATTGGTACGATAGCTTCCGGGCCGGAGCAATAGCGGCGGGAGCAACCGGACCTGCGGCAGATGCGATTGCAGGTTCCAATACTTTTTTAAAGGTTGCCATTATGCCGGTCATTTTATTGATCATATTTACGGCTATTTATTTCTCCCGGAGAAATTTTTATCAAAGACATAAAGTGGCGCAGCAGGCAAAAATAGATGCATTGGCTTAAAACATAGAGAGCATCGCTTGCCGCAGATACGTGTCGGTTATGAGCGTGATGGCTTATTACAATTCCTGTTTTAAAAAGCCTAAAAAAAGCGATAGTTTGAGTTAGCTAAATCTATAAAAGTTCTGCGTGTGGGTTAAAGATTTTTATAGGCAACAGCATTAGTAAGTGTTCCTATATTATCAATACTAATTTCAACCACATCGTCCGGCTGCAGAGTAAAATCATTAGGAGGAACAATACCGGTGCCTGTCATTAAAAAAACTCCATTTTCAAAATCACATTCCCTGAATAAATATTCAGCAAGCTCAATGAAATTCCTTTTCATTCTGTTCAGTTGAATGTCATTTTTAAAAACATTGTCCCCATCACGTTTAATAACAATACTAATATTTGTTTCCAATAAAATGGGCACTTCCGGCACATACAAACAAGGACCAAGTGAAGCGCTTCTTGTGTACACTTTTGCCTGTGGTAAATACAAAGGATTTTCACCTTCAATATCCCTGGAGCTCATATCATTTCCTATCGTATAGCCTTGTATTTTTCCGTTTGAATTTATGAATAAAGTAAGCTCGGGTTCAGGCACATTCCAGTTGGAATCTCTGCGAATAAAAACCTTTTCTTTGTGTGCCGCCACGCGATTAGCCGATGCTTTATAAAATAATTCAGGTCTTTCGGCATAATATACTTTGCTATAGAAATCCGCACCACCGGAGTCTTTGGATTCTTCCATTCTTGCATCACGACTTCTTAAATAGGTAACTCCTGCTGCCCAAACCTCCTGCTTATCAATTGGCGCCTGGATAAAATTTTCGATCATTAATGAAGATGCGGCATCATCAAAATATCGTTCATCCATCATTTGCTTGTTCAAATATTCAAATAAATTATCTCGGTTGATAAGTGTATTCCATTCTTCTTCTAACAAATAGTTTCTGTCGCTTTTTTTCAGAAGAACTCCCTTTGTTGTTTTAAATAATTTCATTTTTCAAATGATTTACCAATTTTTTACGTCATCCAGATCTGCATGTAATAATTGTGCAGTTATTTCTTTTAAAGTTGCATAGCCACCCTTAAAGTGAATAATCGTTTGCTGATATTCTTCGGCTTCGCCAGGCTTTAATTCTTTGACCGATGAGGAAGATTCAATTTCGTAAAAAGGCCCAAGCTGGCTGCCATCCTGCAACGGGCCATCGTTGTAGGAATTAATGACATCGCCTTTATATGGTTCTTTTTGAATTTCCCATTTTGAATTGACATACATTTCGCCTTTATGTACTTCGGGAATTAAAATAGTAAGCACGTTATTTTTAAAATCAAAACTACCCACAATGGGTTTTGCAATCACCGGTGACAGACCAAGTTTGCCTCTTGATTTTCCATCGCAACGAAAGTATAAAGTACTGTCTTTTACTAACAACCTGTCAAGAGGAATTTCCCCAAAATAATTATCAGTTATGAAGGAACGGGCATTGGGCTGAGGCGAAAACGGAATGACAACTTTTGTTTCCGGTGTCGGAGTCATCATGCTTAGCAACCAAATAGAAAGCAACCCGTTTTCTTTCTTCCAATCCGCATCACCGGAATTTATTAATTGATTGGTGGATCGGTAAGCAACATATTGCACGCCAGCAGGAATGGATGAATGTATAATTTGTTCCGTCGCATTTTTATCAAGCAATTCAATTTTCCTTTTTATGGTAAGATGAAAAACGGAGCCGGAATAATTTGTTATCACGGCGCTTTTTGAAAAAATCACGGAGGAACTATCCGCATAAGTTATATCAAATTTTTGAGTATCAATCAATGCAGGAACCTGCCAGTTTTTTATGTTGAATGAATCACCTTTTTTGAAGTAAATAGAATACTGTCCACCTTCGGGACCGAGCCAAATTCTTTCTTCTCCACCAACAGGATTGAATTGCTTTTTCTTTTCACCCGATGAAATAAGTTTGTAATTTATCCAACCATAACTCCGTCCGCTATCCCCGGATGCCGAGCTTGTCATAACCCTTCCCTGGTAGTCTGCACTTAGTAAAACTTTTGCATTTCCTCTTTGTAATTCAATAACACCCTTTGAATGTCTTTTCAAAAATGCTGCATCATAACCATAAGAGCCTTTTGCAAATTCAGTATCAGCCATTATTTTTTTCTTGTTATTATTTTCAGCGCAACTGCCCGCACATAGTACAGCCAAAAACAGGAAGGTTTTTATTTGCATAATGATTTAGAATTTTTCATTTGAAAACAATAAAACTTACTCTTTAAGTAAATTAAACAAGGAAACATTAATATAC
>JALZAJ010000088.1 GCA_030948465.1 Bacteroidota bacterium | reverse complement strand
GCGTTATATTACTATTCTGTTGAAGACAAACCATTTCGCAGGGCAACATACTACCAGGCGCGGCCAGGCGAAGGCAATAAAAAATTAATGGTGAAAATAGACAACGCCATGGTGGCTGCTTACACTGAAATTAAAGGCAGGCTGGGAGCCAATGATAAAATTATCAGCAAAATATTAAAACTTTTTTCGGGGAAGAAGAAGTAAGGATTAAAATAAACGTAGCGTTATTATTCTCAAAGCACAAGGTCAAACACCTTGTTGGTATATTTAGTAGAAAAACTTAGTCTAACGAGGCAAACCTTATTACCTATCGAACGAATAGCCGAATAAGCTAATAAGGGCCAATAAATTTTAAAAGCTTTTATTACTAAGGTTAAAAAGAAAAGCTTATCCTGAATTTAAGTTTCAAAGTAACCCAAGCTTACTTCCGTGGATCTCTCTTCAAAAATATAAATCCGTTTTTACGATAAAGCTCTTTTAATTCCGTGTATTGTTTGTATTTATCAATCCTGTCAACTTTTGATACAAAATAAACCGGCTTGTCGATATCGCCTGTAAGAAGCCATTGCTCATTATATGAATTTGGATTGGTTGGTATATCCTTCTTTACATAAAAAAGTTGTGCATAGCTAAAGTATCCGAGTGTATTTACGTAACAGTTTTCTCCCTGCCTTTGTATGAAAAAATCTATTGCCGCTCCCTGCGTATATCGTTCTACTTTAGGAACTATGATCGCTGAGGCTAAAAAAATAGTGATTGCTGTACCGCCAAATAATGTCCATGCCGCTTTCTGAAAATTATTTTTGCTGAGATATATAATTCCTGTCACAATGGAAGCAATCATGATTAAACCAACAATTCCCTCAATGCCGCTCCAATGAACATCTGCCATCATCATTGCCTTTGCAAACGGGTCATTCACATAAGGGATCAATTTTTTTAGATTCATGGCGATATAAGGAAATGCCAATAGAAACAACGCAATAATACCGCCAAGTATCGCAATAAAAACACCCACATACTTCTTATAAGTGAGTTGCTTTAAATCCCATTGATACACTGAATAAGCAGCAAGGAAAGTAAGCGGGAACCAAGCCAAAGAAGAATAATGAATAATTCTGGACTGTACGATCGTGAATAAAATTGTCACTACCCAGAACAAGATCTGCATCCATTTTTTGAAATCCTTATCGAAGCGGCTTGTGTAACTTGTTTTAAAAAAAGAAGGAATAGCGAGCAGGGAAGCCGGAAAGCATCCAACGAGCAACACGATAAAATGGTACCCGAAAAATCCTTTCTGCCCGGCGTCGTGCGTAGTAAAAAGGCGGTATTGGTATTTGAAAAATTCACTGATGAATGATGGGCCGTTTTTTATAGTTTCATATCCATACCATGTAGCGGTCACTGCTGCGGCAATGATTAAAAACAGGATCGCATGCCACCAGTTAAAGTAAAAACGGAAGCGGTTGTAAATAAAATAAGCTCCCAGCGCCAATAAAAAAACCATAAGAGAAACCTGGCCTTTGGTTAAGACGGCAAGTCCCATAAAAATACCGGACCACGCTACATAATAAACCGGATTCTTTTTCAGGCCGGCTTTATCGAATTTATTTCTTGCCCAATGATATAAGATGAAATTATACAATGACAAAAACGTAAAGAGGTTGAACCATGGATCAATAATCCCCGATTTAAAATACATGTTTGGAAACAGCGATCCACCGAACGCCAAAGCCCATAACACACCAAATTTTTTATCATAAATTTTGCTGCCGCAAAGAAAAACAATGATCAGTGTTATGAGTCCGCATATTGCATTTGGAAAACGTGCCGCAAATTCATTAATGCCAAACATTTTCATTGCGGTGCTTTGCATCCAGAAAAACATGGGAGGCTTTTCCCAGAAAGGCTTGAAGTTAATATACACCCTGCTGTAATCATTCATCTTAATCATCTCACGGGAGCATTCGGCGAAATTAACTTCGTCCCAATCGAATAAATGCACTCTTCCAAGAAAAGGGATAAAAAATAGCGATGCCAGGATAATTATTATCCCGGTTATTTGAGTTTTGTTTAAGTGCATAGGCAGCTCTATTTACTTCGCATAATTTTCAATTTTCAATTTTCAATTTTTCATTGTAACGGTTCATACATTTTTCTTTTCATTAAGCCCCATTTACATAGCCTGTGAACTATCGAAACCTTTAAAACTCCCAGGCCGTAGGTGATGCTTCGTTGCAGGTTAATGCTGGAAGCTTCTTCAAAGTACCGGGTCGGGCAGGTGATTTCAGCAATCTCGTAACCGAGGTAAATGATCTGTGACAGCATTTGATTGTCAAAAACAAAATCTTCTGAATTGATTTCGTAATTGATGCGCTCCAGTATCTCTCTTGAAAAAGCGCGATAGCCGGTATGATATTCCGCCACTTTTTGATTAAGCATTACATTCTCAAAAAACGTGAGCGTACGGTTTGCGATGTATTTATATAATGGCATTCCGCCATGCAACGCCCCTTTACCCAAGGTACGCGAACCAAGGACGACCTGGTAAACATTATTAGCGATTAGATAAGCCATGGACGGAATAAGCTTTGGTGTATATTGATAATCGGGATGCAGCATGATGATGATATCGCCGCCGATTTCCAGGGCTTTGTTGTAGCAGGTTTTTTGATTCCCGCCATAGCCGCGGTTTTCATCGTGCTTAATGATATGGGAAATGCCAAGCTCATGGCCGATCTCAATGGTTTTGTCGCTGCTGTTGTCATCCACCAATATTACTTCATCCACAATGTCAAAAGGGATTTCCTGGTACGTTTTTCTAAGTGTAAGTGCAGCGTTGTATGCAGGCAGAACGATTACTACCTTTTTATTATTGATCATCCTGTTTTGTCAATTTGTTTTTAAATTTTAAATAAAATCTAAACACATCAATCAGCATCTTTGTTTTTAATATTCAATTTTCGAGTAAGCGCCTTTTCAAAGTTGGCAAAGGTATGCATCCTGATAGTACATCAAAAATGTAAAAAGAAAAACCCGGTTATCCCGTGAATAATATTTGAATACCTGATACATGCAAGAAATATTTTTGAAGGGTTATTCAACCTAATAGTTTTATTCTATTTACCAATTAGACTTTATCTTCGCCCAAAAGAC
>JALZAJ010000075.1 GCA_030948465.1 Bacteroidota bacterium | reverse complement strand
GCCCAGTTTAATTATCAATATGGAAACCTGGTGTACGATAACTGGGGTTTTATTCTTACGAGCGATGGGTCTTTTCCGTCATTAAACAAAGACCAGAAACAGTTAAGAAGATGGCAAAAGCCGGGCGATAAAACTGATTTGCCCATTTACATTTATGGCAACAGCAATAATTCAAACGCTGAATCTTCCCGTTGGTATTATAAAGGCGATTTTATACGATTGAGGGATCTGACCCTTGCTTACCAATTGCCCAAATCTATCATGGACAGGATCAAACTTGATAATGTGAATTTCTATGTAAAAGGCACCAACCTCTGGACCAAAGCCTTTGATAAGAATATCACGTTTGATCCTGAACAAGGATTTAATGGCACCAATAATCTGCAGGTATATATTCAGCGCACTATTACCGTCGGAACTAAAATCGGATTTTAATTTTTGAATTTAAAAATGAAACAATGAATATTAAATCAATCATACTATCAATATTTGCTTTGTTGATCATATCATCATGCAGGAAAACCTTTCTTGATCTTGCGCCATACGACCAGGTATCGTCCGACGTGGCAATCACTAATGAATCGGAAATGCAAACAGCGCTCAATGGGGCGTATGCCAGCTTGCATACGGATCATCGCACCGATCCTAACAATGATCAATCCAACCTCTTTGACAGAACCTTGCCATTGATCGGAGACCTGATGGCGGATAATGAGGCGATAGTAATCAATAATTCTAACCGGTACACCGATGTTTTTAATTACAGTTATTTAAATACCAATTCATGGGCATTGGATACCTGGACTGCCGGCTACAGCAGCATCTTATCGTTGAATAATGTAATTAATGCAAATGTGCCGGCTACGGCAAATTCATCGCAATTGAAGGGTGAGGCGTTAACCCTCCGGGCGCTGGTTTATTTTTACCTCGTGAGGCTATACGCCAAACCTTATACCGTGGATGCCAATGCTGACGGTATTCCCATTGTTCTTACGTACGATCCTACCTTGAAACCCGCACGAAGCAAGGTTACCGAAGTATATGCGCAAATAGCAAAGGATTTAAGCGACGCTTTTGGAATGATGACCAATACCTCAAAGAATTCCTCTTACGTAACCAAATATGTCGCGAGAGCCTTAGAGGCGAAAGTTGACTTAACAAAAGGAGATTATGCTGCCGCAAAAACGGCGGCGATTGATGTGGTGAATAATGGAGGATATTCCCTGGCAGCCGTTACGGACTACATTGCCTATTGGGATAATCCAACTCCTGTGAGTAGTAAGGTGGAAACTATTTTTGAGGTTTCAAACGATGGAATAAATAATAATGGAAATAACAGTCTTGCCTATTTTTTGGATCCAGCAGGATATGGAGATGTATTGGCTGTGGATGCTCTTTATAATTTATACAGCGCTACCGATGTCAGGAAAGATTTAATGGTACCGGGTTTCAAATCTGGTCAGCCTATAAAAATAATTAAGAAATATCCCAATGCTTCTAATGCGAGCGATAAAGATGATGATAAGGTTTTAAGATATTCTGATGTTTTGTTGATTCTTGCAGAAGCTTGCGCAAGAACAAACGATGAGGTAAACGCATTACTAAAATTGAACCAGGTAGGTAAGCAAAGAGATCCTTCGTTTATAGGTTATGCAGCAACCGGGCAAGCCTTAATTGATGATATTATTTTGGAACGGCGTAAGGAATTAGCGTTTGAGGGTGACCGTTATTGGGACCTGGCCCGGCTTAAGCTTGACGTGGTACGAATTAACCTGAATAACAATTATCCTTCCAATACCCCTTTAACGCTACCGGCAGGTGATAATAAAAGAATATGGCCGATTCCACAGGATGAGATAGATGCTAATCCGGCGATCACACAGAACCCCGGGTATTAAAGTTGAAAATGGGTTTAATAATGATGGTCAGTTAAGGGCGGTAAGTTATCTTGCCGCCTTTCCTGTAGATTCTTTTAACGGGTTAGATACCTGTTCTTAAAACAAGTTTCAATTTTTTTATGAAACAAATAATTATACTGCTACTGCTAATGATAATCTTATTGCCAGGCATATATGCGCAAAATAAAAAAATGAAATTTTCAATCGGTCCGCAAATTTCCCTGCCAACTTATACCGGAATAAATTCTTCAGGAATAGGTGGTGGCCTTTCTACAGAGCATTCTTTTAATAAAAAAATTGGGGGGTTTGTAGATGTGAGTTATAATTATTTCAATGGAAATGTGTACGATCTTTTTAAACACGATACCATAAAAGGATTTGGCATTATGCCTGTTTTTTTGGGAGCGAAATATTTTCTTACTAACAGATTTTATATGAGCGGCGCGGCCGGAATTGTTATCGGAATAAATAATGCCGGTAATCATGCAGCGCTTTCGCCGGGAGCGGGATTAATTGTTCCCATTTCAACTACTGCAAATATGGATGTTGGAGTGAGATTGATCGGCGTACCAACAGGATTTTCTTTTCCTGAAAACAGTTTTCTAAATAAGGGCGGATACAGCTTCTTAAGTCTTAGGATTGCTTATCAATTTTAAGAAGAGTATATAAAACGATAGGTTCAGGATCGGTTTTTAAATTATATTTTAATTTATATACCAAGTATGCCATTAGGCAGATAGGCCTCGTTAAAGCATTGCTGATATTAAGTTGGTGTCCATGTACGCTAAAAATTATTCACAGAACATAGCGCTAAACTTTCACTAAGCAGCATCCCCGATTTGATAACAGCGATATGACCATTTCGCCGAACAATTTGCATTGATATTATTTTCCTTCAGCCCAAATTAAAAATTGCGGGAATACAGCGCTCCATGAATTATAATCATGAGTTCCATCTTTAACCTCTGTATAATTAATATCCTGGTCAGGGCTTACATTTTTCTTTTTGATCGTTTCAATAACATCTTTCGTATCATCGATCACATCAATAATTCCATCTTTATCCCTGTCGGCAGTTTCTTCATTTCCCCCGGCATAAAACCAATATTTCAAATGCGGTCTTTTACGGGACGATCTTATTTTATTGATCATGATCCTGTCTTTATCATCTGAATAGGCAGGATCGGTTTGATCTTTATCCCTTAGCCAAAATGATCCTGAAAACACGCCAACCTTATCAATTTTATCTGCATGATCCCAGGCAACATCAAAAGCTGAAAGGCCACCCAAAGAACACCCTGCAATAGTGATGGAGTTAAATTTTCTTACACCCGTCATTTTTTTTACAAAGGGAAGCAATTCGTTTTCGATGAACAATCCATACTTATCTGCAGAAGTTCCATTGTTATTATAATCTGCATATCCCGCAACACCGTATTCTTTTTCCCTGTCAAATGCATTGATCGCTACAACAACAAGGGGCTGAATTAATTTTTTTTTGTAAAGACTATCTACTATATTTTTTATTCGAAGTTTACCGGCATCCTGCCCGTCATTTAATAATAAAAGGTTAAAAGTGCTTTTATCATTTGGAACCGGGGTGCTGATAATATAGAGATCAATATGCTTCTGCAAATGCCGCGAATACACAGAATCATTGTTTTCCTTTATTTTAGAACCACATGCAGATAGCAGGACTATACCTGAAACGAGCATGCAATTGTTGAATCCCTGATTGGTAAAAAAATTTTGCATTTGC
The DNA here is from genome assembly GCA_030948465.1 of Bacteroidota bacterium. Classification (GTDB taxonomy): domain Bacteria; phylum Bacteroidota; class Bacteroidia; order Chitinophagales; family Chitinophagaceae; genus Ginsengibacter. The sequence continues at coordinate 874 of JALZAJ010000075.1, read as the reverse complement.
TAATGTATTAAAATTTGGTTTCAATTGTGTAAGCCATTACCTTCGCACCTCAAAATCGCGAAGTAGAGCAGCGGTAGCTCGTCGGGCTCATAACCCGAAGGTCGGAGGTTCGAACCCTCCCTTCGCAACAAAAACCGTGTCATAATAATGATGCGGTTTTTTTTATTGATATACACAGTCTACGTATTATACTCTGAAAAATTTTGATAAGTTTTATACGGCATGACCTCAGATCTGAAAGAAAGATTTAATAACAGAAATGAATTGGATAGTAAGGGCGGACAAAAAATTTTCGTCCCTGGAAAATTATTTGCATTAAAGAGCACTTAAATAAATCAGACGCACTTAAAAGGGAAAAAATATTTGAAGAGTGGAGCAAGCCGTGAATTTGTAAAATCTTTATCGAAAATAAATTAGGAACTCGTCTGCCGGGACGGGACGGACTTGCACTTAGCAGCAAAGCTTCATCAATTTATGATGTAAGCAGGTATGTTTTTAGAAGCATTATGATAAAACTCAGCAAAATATGAATGCAACCCTGCATTTCTATCATGATACTGGCGTCTTTCTTTTTATTCTTTATTGTAATAAGAATTGTGGTTGGAAAAGAAGAATTTGCCAGGAAAAGGGTTTCTATTATTTTACTCTCTATCGTTGTGGTCGTAGCAGGAATGATGTTCGGAAAATTGGGAGCAAACTGTGGATTGCCATGGTTGGTTTATTAAACTGTACCCGTGTTAATGAATGTATTATTGCCACCGGCGGTATTAAAGATGAACGCAAAAAAGACGGGGATTTACCTTGCATTAGCCGTTTTATCAGCACCTTTTATTCACTTATTTTTTTCGTTTCTGTTTGGATGGAAAGAATATAT
>JALZAJ010000063.1 GCA_030948465.1 Bacteroidota bacterium | reverse complement strand
AGCGTTTTATTCGGTTCCATTATTTTATATTCATTAGCAAATATTGCCAATGGATTTGTACAAACTGTACCGCAATATGCAATAGCGCGATTCATTGCCGGCATCGGACTGGCGGGAGAATTAGGGGCCGGAATTACATTGGTATCTGAACTTTTAAAAAAAGAACAAAGAGGCATTGGGACATCTCTTGTTGCAGGCATAGGCTTGTTGGGAGCAGTAGTGGCATTTTTTATCTCGCAAAAATTTGATTGGAGAATTTGCTATTTCATTGGTGGTGGCCTCGGCATTCTTTTGCTTTTTATGCGCATAAGCATATTTGAGTCGGGGATGTATAAATCCCTGGAAAGGAATATTTCAAAAGGAAATTTTCTCATGTTCTTCAACAATGCAAAGCGGTTTAAAAAATATGCATTTAGTATTTTGCTGGGGCTTCCTACGTGGTACGTTATTGGTATTCTAATTGCCTTTTCTAATAAGTTTGCAAAAAACTTTGGGATACAGGGTGATATCAATCCTGGTAAAGCAACAATGTATGCATACATAGCAATTTCTGTTGGAGATGTGCTGGCCGGCCTTCTCAGCCAACTATTAAAAAGCAGGAAAAAAACACTTTATATATTTTATGCAATAACTGCCGTTATGATGGTGCTGTATTTTATGCAAACGGAAAAGAGCAGTGTGGCCAATTTTTATTGGATAGCAGCAGGTCTTGGATTTGCAACCGGCTTCTGGGCCATATTTGTAACAATGGGCGCAGAGCAGTTTGGTACGAATTTGCGCGCCACTGCCGCAACAACAATTCCTAATATGGTTCGGGGATCTTTACCTTTAATGCTGTTGCTATTTAATGGTCTCCAGCATTATTTTGCTTACACAGTAAGCGGACTTTTAACCGGCGTAATAATCATGATCATAACAATTATTGCCGCCGTTAACACAGAAGAAACTTTTCATAAAGAACTTAATTATATTGAAAGTTAACCTGGCTACCTTCCGGAAATTAATTCGTGAAAATTCGTGTAATTCGTGGCAAAACTTCTTAGTATGAAATTCCTTATCATTCGTTTTTCATCCATTGGAGATATCGTTCTCACTACGCCGGTTATACGCTGCATGAAAAAAAAGTATCCTGAAAGCGAAATTCATTATCTCACCAAAAAAAGCTTTGCAGGAATAGTTACTTCTAATCCAAACATTAGTAAGGTGCATTACCTGGAGAATGATCTTAATGAGACGATCGAAAATTTAAAGACCGAAAACTTTGATCATATAATTGACCTCCACCACAACCTACGCACGTTACGAATAAAAAGAGCAATGAAAAAAATTCCCTTTCATTCCTTCGATAAACTCAATACGCAAAAGTGGATTTACACAAATTTTAAGATCAACATAATGCCTCATAAGCATATTGTTGACCGGTACATGGAAACCGCAGCATCTCTTGGAGTAGTTAATGATGGCCAGGGGCTTGATTTTTTTATTCCGGAAAAAGAGATCGTGAAAGACGATGATATTCCTTTTTCCCATTCACAGGGATATATTGCTATTGTTATTGGCGCTGCACACGCTACTAAAAAGTTACCGGTAAAAAAGCTGAAGGAATTGTGCAGTATGATTGAGCATCCAATAATTTTGTTAGGAGGAAATGAAGATTATTATAATGGTCTTGAAATCTCACGCATAGACCCGGTAAAAATTTATAATGCATGCGGAAAATTTAAATTAAATGAGTCTGCAGATCTTTTGCGACGCTCACGAATGGTAATAAGCCACGATACCGGACTCCTGCATATTGCAGCAGCATTTAAAAAAAATGTTCTTTCGGTTTGGGGCAACACGGTTCCTTCGTTTGGCATGTACCCGTATCAAACTATGTATGAAGTTTTCCAGGTAAATAAATTGTGGTGCAGGCCCTGCAGTAAAATAGGATTTGATAAATGTCCGCTTGGGCATTTTAAATGTATGAAGAAACAATCAATAACAGCGATGGCAGAAAGCGTGCATACTTTTGTAAAAAAATAGTCCTTGT
>JALZAJ010000053.1 GCA_030948465.1 Bacteroidota bacterium | reverse complement strand
AGGAAAATTATTGGCGATCGAACGGCGCCAAATGGTTAGCGCCCAGGATACGATCTTCCTGAATCTTACCGGTGTAAGAGCCCAGCAGTATCAATTTGAATTTGCTGCTCAAAATATGAACGTGGGGGGCTTGCAGGGTTTTGTAGAAGATACTTACCTTAATACGAAGACTCCAATCGATCTCAATGGAACTACCTTATTTGATTTTACTATTGTAAATATACCCGGTTCGTATGCACCCGGCCGGTTCAGGATCGTATTTGCTTCATCTGTGGCACTGCCGGTTACCTTTACTTCGGTAAAAGCTTACCGCCAGGCAAGCAATATAAATGTTGAATGGAAAGTGGAAAACGAGAAGAATGTCAGCAGCTATGCCGTAGAAAAATCAGTGGATGGTCTGCGTTTCACAACTATGATAACTAAAGCTCCAACGGGCAATACCGGTAGTGCAGCTAGTTATTCCGCTATAGACATACAACCGGTAACCGGTTATAATTATTACCGCATACGTGTTACGGATGCGGATGCAAAAATCCAGGTTACCAGTATAGTGAAAGTATTTATGGGCAGTATCATGCAGGACATCAGTATTTATCCAAACCCAATTACGGACGGCATGATACACCTTCAATTTATGAATGAGCCGGCGGGCAAATATGGTATCAGGTTACTGAATAAATTAGGACAGGTGATCGTTGCAAAAGATATAACACGGGCAGATGGAAATAGCACCGAACTAATTAAGTGGGATTTTAACCTGGCCCACGGGATATACCAGTTGGAAATTAAAAAGCCTGACGGAAGTATAAAAGACATCAACGTTTTGTATTGATCCGTACCGAAAGGCCGCTTCGATTATTATGATCAGAACCCTGCGCGATAGTGCGGGGTTTTTATGACCGGCAGAGTTATGCTATCGGACTTTTACATTAATTAATTAACCCACATTGCAGCTAAAAATCTCTTAAACGTTAAAAAACCTCCCATTTTAGTTAAAGAATACGATGTTGAATTAATTAAAAATTGTTTATGCCTTGAAAATCAAGTACCAGTTTTTTTAAAAGGCGTTGTAGTCCCCTGGCGGATAGGTGTTTTATTGATACTGCTTATAATAGCTTTGTTGTATTTTTTGTTTTTGTGCTTCACGGGGCTTTTTACCCCGGGCATAATGATGAATTTGCTTTTGATTAATACCAGTTAATTTTTCAAATGCCGGCGCATTAAAAATTCCTTTATAATAATGCAGTAAACTCTCTACATCAAACTTAAAAACGAGGTCATATTTTTTTTTCAATAAAGCAGGAATATTTTTATTGGTATTGTGCTCTTTTAATAATCTTATTGCGTCAACTACCGATTGCTTAGCTTCAGCAACAGTATCACCACCTCCATAAATACCTTCAACATTTTCTGCATAAGATGAATAACCATCTTTTGTTTTTTCAATTACTATGATTGCTTTATTTTTCATGTTAATTTATTTTTCAGATTAAAGAGGGGTTAATTTAGCCCCATCTCTTTTGTAATTTTCTTTTCTAACCCTTTACCAATTTCTCTTGCCCCGTGATAGGGAACAGGATATGTTCTGCCACCTTTTTCATAAACGTAAATGGCTGCCATCGGTTCGGATACGCTGCCATCCATTTCTTTTAACCTTTCGGTGCAATTCGCTCGACTTCATAAGAACTTGTTTCTGATTGACAAAACAGAAGTAACTATTTGGTTACTATTTGTCAATTTTGGTTACAACTTTTTTTACAATATTTCCGCAATAATGACTTGCAGATTATCATTTCTATTGTTGATTACAAGCCAAAACAGAAAATGAAGATAATCTAACGGTAAAGGGTAAGTGCCTTTAATATTGAAGGCCCCGGTTCTTGTAACAGGACGTCAACGAAGCTTTAGAATTTCCAAAAAACCCACGAGGTAAAGAATGGTGAACCCAGGGGCAAGCTGATCTATTGGTTTTTTAAAAGCTTCGTGTTTTTATAATTAGAAAGCCGGAACAGAAGCTGGTTATTTACCATTGAATCTTTTAATGCTGTAAACTATTGCAGGAAAAATAAGCGCCATCATGATGAAGGTTTTGATACAAATTTGAAAGTTTATTTAACCTGCAGGCATAAATAAATTAAGAATAGAATTTAAACTGATAATAAATCGGATGCAGCCAGATTTTCGCTCTGTATTAAAGGTTGCCAACCTTAAGAATTGAGATTTTTAAATTGAAACAAACATGTTATAAAGGTTGGCGACCTTGCGAGCTGCAACCTAACAAATCAGTAGTTTTTATTAAAAATTTTTTGGGTCGCCTGTCAAAGCCTTATTTAGAATGTAACAATCTTTGATCAATCTGTTGCAATTACAATGTTGTAAAGTGGTATTTTCATAATTTAGATGTTATGTGCATCCCGATAAAACATGCTTTCATTAAGAAATAGTAATAACATAAAAACTTTGACAAAAAGAACTTATGGCTTTAGTTGAACAAATAGCAAAGCATTTTAGAGAAGTTTATTTCGGAGGTAACTGGACATCCATTAATCTTAAGGACACATTAGCAGAAGTAACCTGGCGGGAAGCCATAACAAAAGTGCATAACCTGAATACGATTGCCACTTTAGTTTTTCATATTAATTATTATGCAGAGCCAGTCTTAAAAGTATTGCAAGGCGAACCATTAAATGCAAGTGACAAGCTTAGCTTTGACCTTCAGCCAATCAACTCTGCTCAGGACTGGCAAAACTTGGTGATCAAAGCCCTGACAGAAGCTGAATTGCTTGGAGTGCAAATTGAGAAATTAGATGAGGTAAAACTATTTGAAGATTTCGCCGACCACAAATACGGCAATTATTACAGAAACATACACGGCATTATTGAACACACACATTATCATCTTGGGCAAATTTCTTTGATAAAAAAAATTTTAAGGAAAACAAAAGCTGCCGGAGAAAAATAACGGGAAGAGTTGCATGAGAAAGCGGTTTTGTATAAAAGGGCTTAGCTGATAACACCAACCGCAGAGAAAGATTCAGCATATTTCCGTATGAACCGATGATAAGCGGGCTGTTGCTATCGCCGCATCATTTATCAAACTATGAATCACCGGAGTAAAAAAAGTTTTATCTGTTTTTTTAAAAATATCTCTTAACGCGATCACTCGTCTTGTATGAAAATCATTAAATTTTTATTGCTGTTCATCGTATTTCCTGCCGTTTTATTTGCACAACCATGGCAACCAAAAAAGGCGGCTTTAATGAGCAAATTCGCAAAAGATGTAAAGCCGCAA
>JALZAJ010000037.1 GCA_030948465.1 Bacteroidota bacterium | reverse complement strand
TTAACAGATTAAAAAACGATGGAGAGCAAATGCACCCGGGAGAAATAGCCTTTGAAATAGAAGCAAAAATTTATACGATACTTACCTGCGAGAGGCTTGTTCTTAATTGTATGCAACGAATGAGCGGCATTGCAACGGCTACAAAAAAATATGTGGAAAAACTGAGAGGTTATCCAACAAAATTATTAGACACAAGAAAAACAACTCCCAATTTCCGCCTCCTTGAAAAAGAAGCTGTACGTATAGGCGGCGGAGTCAACCATAGGTTTGGCTTGTACGATATGATCATGTTGAAAGACAATCATATTGACTATTGCGGAGGGATAGAACAGACAATCTTAAAAGCATGGCAATATGTTCAGGAAAAAAAACCAGGATTAAAAATTGAAGTGGAAACGCGAAATATTAGTGATGTGAGAGAAGTGGTAAGAGTGGGTAAAATAGACAGGATCATGCTTGACAATTTTACTCCAAAAGAAATTTCTGAAGCGCTGCAGGTCATAGACGGGCAATATGAAACAGAAGCCAGTGGCGGAATAAACCTCGACAACATTGAAAGTTATGCAGCCACAGGTGTTGATTTCATTTCAAGTGGAGCGATAATACACCAGGCCAGGAGCCTGGATTTAAGCTTGAAAGCGGAAATAGCAATAAAATGAATAGGAAAAAGTTATATACTAAAGGGATCATCTACTCCACCGATCCTGACATGAAGTTACAGGGAGATGAAGACCCGGAAATTGACACGCTGCCACCCAGGGAACAACTGCTTTCTGTAAAAATCGACACTAAGCACCGCGGAGGAAAAGTAGTAACCCTTATAAATGGTTTCAAAGGAAGAAAAACCGATATTGAAATAATTGGTAAGCAGTTGAAATCTTTCTGCGGTACGGGTGGTTCAGTGAAGAATGACGAAATAATTATACAGGGAGATAACAGAGAGAAAGCAATGATTTGGCTGAAAAAAAACGGTTTTGCAAAGGCGAAAAAAATATAGATCATTTGTAAACGCAATCCAACAAAGTTAGAGTGGTCTGCAAAACGTGTGTATAAATGTTTATATTTTTAATTGAATTTATTTCAAATATCATTAGATATTTTCTTAGGTTTTAATAACTTTATAATTAAGTGCAAGGATTATGATCTCTAAAATTTCAGAAGGCGTTACTATAAGCGTTGAAACTTTTTATCAGCCGGAATACAGTAATCCTGTCACTAGTGAATTCATGTTTGCATACCGTATTACCATTGAAAATAATAATACATATCCTGTTCAGTTATTAAGACGGCACTGGTATATTTTTGATAGCAATTCAGAATACAGAGAAGTAGAAGGAGAAGGAGTAATAGGGGTGCAGCCTAAAATAAATCCCGGTGAAAAGTATCAGTATGTTAGTGGTTGCAACTTAAAAAGCGAATTAGGAAAAATGCACGGTATCTATTTTATGGAAAATAGTCATAACAAGCAAACATTTCTTGTAAATATTCCCGCCTTTGAAATGATCGTACCGCTGAAATTAAATTAGCTCCTCGGTTTGTATTTTGACTTACTATAAATTTCTCTTGCATCTGTCTTCATTAATTCCCCGAGCTTTGTTTCGGGAAATTTTTCCATGTACTTTTTTATAATTTGCAGCCCGGTAAAGGCTCCAAGATTGCCAGGGGAATCTTCTCCGAGTTCCTGCGTTTTCGGGCTCTCACCGATGTAATTTTTTACAATGTTTTGCTCTGTGTTATTCAGCAGATCATTGTTTAAAAAGAAATCCCAAATTACGGCTTCATTGGTATAAGAATCTTTTAATTGCTTATTGGTATAGCCTATGCATATAAACTCAGGGGTGTACGGTAAAAATTTTGTAAGAAGATAAAGTCGCTTCCCTTTTTCAACCATCTGCTCAATCAAGGCCCTGCCATTGCTTTTATCCGGGAAAAGATCATCGATCGTATTTCGCATACAGTTAACCGTTATATGCGCGGGGTCAAAGTTATTAGAAAGATAATCAGGATATTGCTCCTGGCCTTCAGCGCTTCTGTAAAAAGAGAAATTTTTTCCCATGTGAAGTTGCAGCCCAATCCCAAACCCTTCAGAAGTAAGTATATCGCCCTGGGTACCAAAAGAGGTTTCAAAATTCGCATT
>JALZAJ010000032.1 GCA_030948465.1 Bacteroidota bacterium | reverse complement strand
CTGAGATTTCCTGCCATTCCCCAATTCACTGTTTATAAAGCGCCGGACAGCACTGCATTTTCAAGAGAAGACCTGGTAAAAAAGAAACCGGTGGTGTTTATGATTTTCAGCCCCGATTGCGAACATTGCCAGCACGAAACCGAACAACTGCTTGCCAACATAAATAAATTTAAGAACACGCAAATTGTAATGATAACCTATTTGCCTTACGATGAAATGATTGCATTTTATAAAAATTATAAGATTGCAAATTATCCGCAAATAACGATGGCAAGAGACACGAAGTTTTTCTTTCCCGTTTTTTTTAAAGTAAGAAATCTTCCGTCTATCTTTTTATATGATAAGAAAGGAGATTTCAAAAAAGCATTTGAGGGAAGCGTGAAGATTGATGACATTACAGCCGAATTGTAGCCTGCTGTTTTACAAATTTTTCATTCATCTGAATTTCATTCAGCACATTTATTTTTATAAAATAAAGACCGGCGCGAAGGTTACTAACAGGAATGTGTAACTGCTTATTATTAGAGGCCTGGCGGAACCGAATCACTATCTTACCTGTTATGTCTGATATAATTACATTAATTACTCCCCTGATCTTTTCGTTTCTAAAATAAGAAAGATTAAGCATGTCATCCACGGGATTAGGAAATATCTGCCAGGCTTTCCCTTCAACAGGCTTAGACATCTCTGAATTTGCAGAAGGCAAGCTGCCTCCAGGTGTGCGATATACGGCTTTTGGAATTTCTGTAATGGCCGTATTGGATAACGCTACGGTATTATCGTTGGTATCATAGATCCTCACCTTGTAAAAGAGCTTCTGCCGCCCAACTGCAGCATCATTATATGCGAGGATCGTTGACGATGAGTAATTTCGAAAAACAGGATTGGCCGCCGCAATTTGCCACACAACGCCGTCGGTGCTTCTTAATAAAAGATAAGCCGTAACAGATGAATAATTTACCATGTTCCATCGAAGAGAAATTGCCGAACCGCTGGAATTTGGAATTGCTGTAAGTGTTACTCCTGCTAACGAATTGAAGCAGGAAAATATAAGGAATATAAAAGCCGGAGTTAGTAATTTAAGCATGATGAATTTAGCAATAGGACTATTAAATTAATTGAAAGAATAAGATCACGTAGTTAAAGGATGCATAAATAACTGCGAAGCCGCGGTTCAGGAATACAAGGGCACAAGGATACAGAGATGCAGAAATACAAGCCTGTAAAGTATGGTTGCTTCCCATTGCCTGATACCCGATATTTTAAGATGAAACATTACCTTTGGCACACAACTATTTTTTTAAAAAATAAATAAAGTAAACATGAAAGTAACCGTAGTAGGCGCAGGAGCCGTTGGCGCAACATGTGCAGACAACATTGCAAGGAAAGAACTTTGCGAGGAATTAATATTACTGGATATAAAGGACGGCCTCTCAGAAGGGAAAGCCATGGATTTTATGCAAAGTGCCGCTTTACTCGGCAGCGATACAAAGATCACCGGAAGCACCAACGACTATAAAAAAACAGCCGGAAGTAATGTGGTAGTTATCACATCAGGAATTCCACGTAAACCAGGCATGACCCGTGAAGAGCTTATCGGCATCAATGCGGGAATTGTAAAAGGAGTTACTTCCAGCATACTGGAACATTCGCCTGATGCAATTATAATTGTAATAAGCAATCCAATGGACACCATGACTTACCTTGCTTTGAAATCCAGCGGCCTTCCTAAAAACAGAATTATTGGAATGGGCGGCATACTTGACAGCAGCCGCTTTAAATATTATCTATCTACCGCAATGGGCTGTTCAGCGCAGGATCTGCAGGCGGTGGTAATAGGAGGCCATGGCGATACTACGATGATACCTTTAACAAGATTGGCCACCTACAACGGCATACCGGTTTCCAATATGCTTGATGAAGCAACGCTTAAAAAAGTGGCGGCCGATACGATGGTTGGCGGCGCAACACTTACTGGCCTATTGGGCACAAGCGCATGGTACGCACCAGGTGCTGCAGGCGCCGCTTTGGTAGAATCAATTGTACGGGATGAAAAGAGACTAATTCCCTGCTGTGTAATGCTTGATGGCGAGTATGGACAAAAAGATATTTGCATCGGCGTGCCAGTCGTAATCGGAAAAAATGGATGGGAAAAAATTATAGATTTTAAATTGAATGAAGAGGAATTAGCCGCATTTAATAAAAGCGCCGAGGCCGTACGAAACATGAATGGGGCGTTGAAATTATAAGCTCACTTTTGATATGTATATTTTTTAATTTCTAAATTTAGAATTTTATGAACAGGATAGAAATGGAAAGAACCGAAGGAGATTTTGGATTTGAGGTGAAAGACCAGAATGATCATTTACTGAAGACGGATAGCAGTGAGGAATCTGGCGGAACTAATTTTGGTTTTCGTCCGATGCAATTGTTGCTTTCCGCGCTGGGAACATGCAGTGCGATAGATATGATTGCCATTCTAAAAAAGCAAAAACAAACTATCCGTCAATTTAAAATAATTGTAGAAGGCGAAAGAGAGCAGGACAAAATACCTTCACTTTGGAAAGCGATTCACGTGATATTCACGATAGAGGGAGTTGAAAAAGACCGGGCGGAAAAAGCCGCTGCGTTATCGATGGAAAAATATTGCTCGGTTGCCGAAACGCTGCGCAGGAGCGGCACCGCCATTACATGGAACGTTAGCGCTGCTGAAACGTGAAATTTTTTAACGCCCTTCTTTTGAAGACTTAGATTTAACTTTACCTAATGAACAAAAAGTTTTTTCAGCAACTCTACAACAGGCAGCAAAAAAAAGAAATTGTACCCTCCAATGAAATTATTTCATCATGGGCATCGCATCTTATCAGTTTATTATTTCCTGAACAATCAACGAATTCATATTCCTCAGAAATTGAAATTGAAGAAGAATACTTACGACTTGAAAAAGATCTTATACATTTATTAAATGCTACACGGGCCTGCAATGATTGCAATAACGAACAAATAGCAAACGAATTTTTCGCAAATGTTCCCGAACTATATCGGATTTTAAATACGGATATTTATTCCCTGATCCATGGCGATCCTGCTGCACGAATTGAATTTGAAGTGATACGGGCTTATCCCGGCTTTTATGCATTATGCTTTTACAGGCTGGCGCACGAACTGCTTAAGCTTGACGTTCCTCTTCTTCCCCGCATACTCACGGAACACGCCCACTCGAAAACAGGAATAGACATACATCCCGGAGCTGAAATTGGCGAGCATTTTTTTATTGATCATGGAACCGGTATCGTCATTGGAGAAACAGCCATTATTGGTAATTATGTAAAACTTTACCAGGGGGTAACTTTAGGTGCATTGAGTGTTGACAAATCAATGGCCTTTTCAAAACGCCATCCCACGGTAGAAGATTATGTTGTTATTTATTCAGGGGCAACTATTTTAGGCGGCGACACCGTTGTTGGCCATCACAGCGTTATCGGTGGAAATGTTTGGTTAACAAAAAGTGTTCCTCCCGGCACACTCGTTTATCATAGTCCCGAACTTACCGTGCTCGAAGGTAAAATTGCCACTTATTAAAAAAGTCGAATGGCCACTATATTAGACACGGTGGGAAACACACCGTTAGTACAAATTCAAAAGATGAACCCTAATCCGGCGGTAAAGATTTACGCTAAGCTGGAAGGAAATAATCCAGGGGGCAGCGTAAAAGACCGGCCTGCGCTAAACATGATACGCAGCGCATTGGAACGCGGCGATATAAATAAAAATACAAAACTGATTGAGGCAACGAGTGGCAATACCGGTATTGCCATGGCATTAATGGCTAAACTTTTCGGTATTGAAATTGAACTGGCGATGCCTTCGACTTCAACGCGTGAACGGGTGTTAACCATGGAAGCGTTTGGTGCTAAAGTCACGCTTCTTGAAAGTATAGAAGCCTGCAGGGATTATGTAGATGAAAAGGGTGCCTCAGGCAAATTTTATGTTCTCAATCAATTTGCAAATCCTGACAATTATAAAGCGCATTACCAAACTACCGGCCCCGAAATATGGCGGGATACAAATCAATCCATCACACATTTTGTAAGTTCAATGGGAACCACGGGAACTATTATGGGTTGCAGCAGGTATTTAAAAGAACAAAATAGTGACATACAAATTATAGGATGCCAACCCACTGAGGAATCATCGATACCGGGAATAAGGAGATGGCCAACAGAATATCTTCCTAAAATTTTTGAGCCGTCACGGGTCGACAGAGTTATGGATATTTCGCAGGAAGATGCGATTATCTTCACAAGAAGGCTTGCCAATGAAGAAGGTATTTTCGCCGGCATGAGCAGTGGTGGCGCCGCTTCGGCAGCCATTCGGATTGCCGGTGAGTTATCAGGAGGCGTAATTGTTTTTATTGCCTGCGATCGCGGCGACCGTTACCTGAGCAGTGATTTATTTGGTTAATAAATTATTCAAAGCACAGGGTTTTATTTATTAATCATTTTTAGCTTTTAACCAGAAATCACAAGCTTTCTTTTAATTTTTTTGAAGAAATAATTTATCTTCCTTTCAATGCACACAGGCGACTTCAATCATCATTTGCTTAATCTTAAAGAGTTTTAAAAAAAGAAAATTCGCCAGATACCTTCGGTAATTTTGCGCGGAAAATTTTCAACGTTAATAGATTAACTGATGAGCAGCATTTTGCTTGTAGATGACCATGCGATCATAAGGGCCGGGCTTAAAATTTTTATTGAAAACATAATTCCTTTTTCAATCATTTGATGAAGCGCATGATGGCACCACGGCATTTGAAAAAATTAAAGAAAAAAATTACGACTTGCTGATACTGGATGTAACTATGCCGGGCTCCGACACGTTTGGCCTGGTAAGTAATATAATCGCCATAAAACCCGAATCTAAGATATTGATGATTAGTATGAACCCGGAAAAGATGTATGCTTAAAAATTTTTACAGCTTGGCGCAAAAGGCTGTGTAACCAAAGATTCGCTGGAAACGGAAATAAAAACCGCAATAGAAACGGTTTTGAATAATAAAAGATATATCAGCACTTCATTAAGTGAATCTTTCACCGAAGAAATACCTGGAAAGGAATCGCCAAATCCTTTTGACAAATTATCGCCGCAGGAATTTAAGATAATGCAATATCTTAAAAAAGGTGATTCAGTAAGCGAAATAAGCAAACTCTTAAACCTGCATACATCCACGATCGGCACCCACAAATCAATAACTTTTAAGAAAATTAACTGCAAGAATATTGTTGAAATGAAATCGCTTTATAAAGTTTATAAAGTAATCCCTCACGGGCCGCAGGTATATAAAATTTTTGACAATCCATTAAATTTTTTTTTACATAACTCATGACCGAAAGGCTGAACTTTGTTGTGAAGATCATTTATTAGGCAAGGCCATTTATATTCAATTCAACGATCTCTGCTAATTGTTAAGTTCTGTCCCGTTTTAAATCCATTGGTTTAAACACCAAAGAGCCTTGTTAATATTTTACTCTAAAAAATATTAGCAAGGCTCTCATCTCAATACAAGTGATCGATGCATCATGTCATTTTCATCAGTTCGTCTCTTAAGCCTTCAACCATCTTTCTCAATTTATTAACCTCTCTTTTATTGCTCTGTGATAATCCATCTATCAATAATTCGAGGTGCTCAATTTCTGCGAGCTTGTTTCCTTTTGAGCCTGCTCTTATCCAGACTTTCCGGTAAGTTGTTAATACTTCCTCCCATGCTGGTTTGTTAGCAGCAGAGGAAGGATCAATTATAAGCAGACAAAGATCGATATTAGCCATCGCTACCAGGTTCCAATAGTCCATGTCATCGACAGGGGCATTATAAGAAGTTTTTAATATTTTTAATTCGTTCCTGAATTCCAAAGATGACCCTAACTTATAAACATCTTTTTCATAAGAAACTTTATCACCCCATTTACGATCACCAAGTAAAACCAACATACTTTCCATCTCCAGCCAATTGCATAGCGAGTACGCTTTATTGTTATTATGGGGCGAGGTATCGGCTTTCATATAATAATAAGCGGATGACGTAAAGGCTTTTGTTTTTTGCGGCAAATTAGCGGCGATAATTGCTTTACGTTTATAAGAGCTTCCAAGGAGACTATAGCGTTCTGATGTCGGGCTTATTTCGAGCAGCATGTGAAGATCCTTTATTGCGCCGTCCATTTCTTTAGAAAGTTTTTTTCTATCACCGTTTTTCAGAAAATCACTTACACATTTTTTTGCTCTTATGTTACAATATTTCTCTAAGGTGCGTACCGAAAAACCAGCCATTTCCATGGCCATTACTGCCCGGAATCTTGAAATAGCTTTATCATATTGATACATATCAGCGTAAATAAATGCTTCCTTTTCGGTAATTTTAGAAGTGCGCAATCCTGCATTATCCACCGCATCGGAAATCGCAGCAAGCCTTGAAAGCAGGTCGTTCTCATCGTAATTACCCATATACATTTCGTTACTTAAATTATGCAGCTCAATTTCTGCTTCTTCTGCTATCACATAGGAAGGAGCAAATTTTTTGGCCTTCCTTTGTTTATTATCAAACCTGTAAAATGGATCGCCATAACACTGGTATGCTCCCCAGGTATTATTAGCGGTATGATATTTTTCATAAATTGTTTTGCGGGCTTTTTGAACGGCATCACCAAAGGCATAATTATCAAACATGTTCGCATAAAAGATCCTGGTAAAATCCATAGCTGCAGCATCGTCCACCGCCCAGCCTGCCACTACTACCGCTTTCACACCGTTCTCTATTAGTTGTGTGCCAATATTAGCGGCAAGCTTATAACGGCTGCGATATAATTCTTCCGCGGCACCCTCTGTTTTACCAAGGAAGCAACAGTTTACAATAACTAATTCAGGCGTCATGCTCATTTGCGCAATTTCCGCAGTGGTTAAATAAACTCCCTTTCCTATAACCATACCCGATGTTTCAGGCGTATCAGGATTGAATATACCATGGCCCGCCAAATGAATGATTTTGTAATCTTCTGAAAAAAGTTTTTTAATAATATCCGGCGGTGATCCCCGCAGGCTAAGCGTGGTGGTGAAATCGTTGGCCGTAAGCATGGCCGATACCATTTCTGCTTCTTTATAGGCGCCCGGCAGTTGCGTTACATAACCATCCAGGAAAGGATCTCCAATCACCAACGCATTATCTTTGGAAACGGCATTTATTTTTATGCGGTCATCCTGCGTTGACAATTGCCGGATCATTCCTGCGTTTACGCATAAGGGTTTGGCATCAGCAACTTTGTCCTGTAATAATTCCCACGGATACGCTGCCGTATTTTTATCTAATATCCAATTAATATTACACTGTCTTTTTAATTGCTCTTTAAAATCATTAGGGATCAATAATTCAAAAAATGTTCTTGCCAATTCAGGAGACCACATATTATTGGCTGAAATATCTTCAATGATTTTTTCTATGATTTTCGGGCTGCTGTGCAGCTTTC
>JALZAJ010000584.1 GCA_030948465.1 Bacteroidota bacterium | reverse complement strand
CTTAAATGTTTACCCAATACCAAAAAAATGCATCTTGAAATTGCAAAAGATGACTATTTTAAAAACACAAATGATCTGGCTCAAAACAGCGGTTCCAAAAAACCAGGTAATTCAAAAACCAGTGGATTTAAAAAAGTAACCAGTGACTATGACTCGTATAATGGGCGAAGTGGATTTAGCTTGTCAGCCAATTTTAGTCAAACCTTTGCGGGTTATATTCCTTTGAATTTAATTTCTTCTCCCCGCATTTCTCCGGAGCAGCCGCCGGATATTTCCATAGGGTGATCTTCCCTTTATTTCTTTTAAAATTAATTGCCAGATTAACCGGCAATTAATAAAGATTATTTATTCCCGAAAGCTTTTCGGAATGTAATCAGAATGACAAACGGCAACTAATTTGCTGGGCTGTTCCGGAAGGTCAGAATAAAAAAAATCAGAATCAAATCTTCTGCTAAAAATTATCAGTTTTGAAATTTACAACTGAACAAAAAATTCATTATACATTGCGCATAGCAGCAGCAATGTGCTTTATAGGGCATGGTTCATTTGGAATTATCACCAAAGAAGTTTGGACTAATTATTTTGCGGTCTTCGGTATTAGCCATGATCTCTCCTTCCGCTTGATGCCACTTTTGGGAGCATTGGATATTTTTTTGGGACTTATCATATTATTTTACCCACTGAGAATTGCACTGCTATGGCTTGTTGCCTGGAGCCTGATCACCGCTTTGCTGCGTCCATTGTCCGGCGAGCCTTTCGCGGAATTTATTGAGCGTGCAGGGAATTTTGGCGCCCCTTTGGCGCTCTTACTTTATTCCGGAAATTTCACAGTAAATATTAAGACACTGTTTAGGCCAGTCACCCCAAATGTTGCGGCTAATGTAAAAGGTTTGCAGCAGCTTATAGCTTGTTTGAGAATTATAGTTTTCTTATTATTTCTGGGGCATGGATGGCTTAACCTTATTGAAAAGAAGAGCCTGGTAAACCAATACCTGTCGCTCGGCTTCATAAATGCCGGCACAACGGCACAGATGATTGGCCTGTTTGAGATCACCGGCGCTGTTGCAATTTTAATACGGCCGCTGCGGTCAGTTGTTTTGGTATTTCTTGTTTGGAAAGCAGGAAGTGAATTGTTTTATCCGCATTATGAAATTTTTGAGTGGATAGAACGGGGAGGAAGCTACGGCGCCTTACTGGCGTTATGGTTAGCTTTGGATTGCCTGCCGGCATTTCAAAGAAGCAATTTACTGTTCAGGAACAAACTAATGAAAGCATATTCAAGGACTAACGGTAAGGATTATACGAAATGAAAAAGCTTTTAGCTGTACTTATAATATTGTCTTCCTGCAGCAATCAAAAGAGACCTGCTATTGATCATAGCCATGTTGAAGAGATGGCGAAGGATTTTATGAAAAACAATGTTATCCCGAAAATGAAAGATCCAAAACCGTATGAAGTGGTAAGCGCAAAATTAGTTATAAAAACTGCGGCAGATAATATCAATGACTACCGTTTTGTTTACGATCATTTTTCTTTTAATCATTTTGACTCTTTGGAAAATAAAAAAAATCTTGATTCAATTATCAGCGTATCGCCTCATCCGGATTCTGTGGTAAGCGTAACTGTAAATGTAGGCTACAAGACTAAATATAAACGCGGAGATATCGTTCTTGATAGTATCAAATTAGGATATGATTCACGGAACGATAAAATTTTTCTCTGGCCTTTTTAAATGCCGTTAACCTGTATGTATTTTAATCTCTTAAAATTTTTTAAAAAATTATGAAAATAAATTCAATCTTTTATTCAATATTGATAGTGGTTTGTTCTGCTTTAATTTTTTCATGCAAACAAAAAAATAAAGATTATGCAAAAGTGATGCATAATCCTTACTTATATGCAGAGGTGATGCATAAGCTGAATTATGTAATTATTTATGATATTTTTACTCCGCCGGTAGCATCAAGAATTTTTGCTTACTCCAACCTGGCGGCGTTCGAAGTACTGGCCAACGAAGGCACACATTACAAATCGCTGGAAGGCAAAGTCAAAGACCTGAATAATATTCCCCATCCTCCTAAAAACACGAAAATAGATTATCCATTCGCTTCGTTGATCGCGATGACAAAAGTAGGAAAGCAGTTCACTTTTTCAGATGATACCGTACAGCATATAATTGATTCGGTAAAATTGCTTGCACAGGATTCGGGAATGCCTGATGAACTTTTTTCAAATTCCGTAAAATATGGGGAGCAGGTTGCTGATTCAATAATTAGCTGGAGTAAGAAAGATAATTATGCGCAAACCCGCGGCTCCCGCTTTGCGCTTACGGGTCTTGAGGGACATTGGTCGCCTACGCCTCCGGGTTATTTCGACGGTGTAGAACCGATGTGGAAAACAATAAGGTGTGTAGTGATGGATTCTGCAAATATGTTTCCACCGCCTGGTCTGCCTCAATTTAATAAAGACTCTGCGAGCGCCTTCTATAAAATGGCAAAGGACGCCATGCTCACGGGGAATAACCTGGACTCTAACCAAAAATGGATCGCCAATTTTTGGGATTGCAACAGCTTTAAGCTGCACGTGCAGGGCCATGCAATGTTTGCTACCAAAGCGATGACGCCCGTAGGCCACTGGATGGAAATCGTAGGCACGGTTTCTAAAAATAATCATGCTGATTTTTATAAAACCGTGTATGCTTACACGGGAGTAAGCCTGGGAATTTTTGATGCCTTTATTTGCTCCTGGTTCACCAAATATAAAACTGATATTATCAGGCCGGAAACTTATATAAATCGTTATATCGATCAAAACTGGATGCCTTATCTGCAAACTCCTCCCTTCCCCGAATATAACAGTGCGCATTCTACAATTTCCGCTGCTGCAGCTACTGTCTTGGGAAATATTTATAAGAATACAGCTTTTAAAGATTCATCCGAAAGGGTATGGGGCTGGCCCGATAGAAACTTTAAAACAACGGATGAGGCAGCCGTTGAAGTTTCTTTCAGCAGGCTTTATGGCGGTATCCATTACAGGCAATCCGTTACCGATGCATATAACCAGGGTAAAAAAATTGGGACCTTAGTGATGACAAAACTGGAGAGTAAATAATCGCTATGAAAAATACCATTTGACAAAAATTATAAAAGAAATAAATTAAAATAAAAACAAACTGTTATGAAACGAATACTTTTAATTTTATCCACTGCATTTTTATTTCTGATCAACTTCGATAAAGTTACCGCTCAGGGATGCGTTGCCATCCGAAGCACGGGAGGGGTTTGCACGATGGATCATGCGGAGCAAATGGACACACTTTCTAAATGGACTTTAAACGTAAACAACCGTTACTTTAAATCGTTCAGGCATTTTGTAGGCACTAAAGAGCAAAAGCAAAGGGTTGCCGCAGGCACAGAAGTGATTAACCATTCTTATACAATGGATGTTTCGTTGACCTATAATATCAATAAATGGTGGTCAATTGGGGTGGATGCACCTATACTTGCAAACACCCGATCTTCTTTATACGAGCATGATGGAAAGTCCAGGTTTAGTACCAGTTCTTTTGGCCTGGGCGATGTTCGCTTTACAGCATACAGATGGATGCTTGATCCGGGAAAAATGCCGCGGGGGAATGTGCAATTCGGGCTTGGGATAAAATTGCCTACGGGCGATTATAAATACCAGGATTTCTTTTATAAGAACGACTCAACACGCATCCTGGGCCCGGTTGATCAGTCAATACAATTGGGCGACGGCGGTACCGGTTTCACTGCGGAAATAAATGCATACTATAATTTTTCCAGGCATGTAGGTGTGTATAGTAATTTATATTACCTGGCAAATCCCCGCGAACAAAATGGAACATCAACTGCACGTGGAAGTATTCCTTCTCAGGCAAGCATCTTGTACGGAAGCAGCACCATGAGCGTTCCTGATCAATACCTGCTAAGAGCCGGTGCAAATTTTTCTGCAAAAAATTTGACCCTTTCATTGGGTGTGCGTGATGAGTGCCTCCCTGTTCACGACCTGATAGGAAAAAGCGGTGGCTTCCGGAGGCCGGGATATATTATATCGGGAGAACCGGGAGTTAGTTATAACTTCAAAAAAATAAATATTTATGCGTTCGTACCTGTTGCGCTTGTGCGTGACCGTACGCGAAGTGTTCCCGATAAAATAAAAACAAGGATGACCGGTGTGTATTCACAGGGCGATGCCGCATTTGCCGATTATACGATTAATATTGGTTTTACGGCAAGGTTTTAATTTACTATTTCCACAAATCAAATGACGTGTACCTGCTTGTTGCATGGTGAATCAACAGCTAACCGGCATTGTTTAACTATTTTAAAATATCAGACCTGTGAGCCGATTACTATTTTTTATCAGCCTATTCCTTTTGCTGGGCTTTGAAATTTGTAACGTTTATTTCATTATGCCAATGCCCGGCAGCCAAAACATGAGCAGTATTGATGCCGCCTATTTCTTGTATAAATGGCGTTGGTTGTTCCGGATATTTTTTTCCGCTTGCATCGTTTATGGTTTATTGAGATCAACCTGGAAACGTAAATGGATACCCTATCTGTTAATGGGCTTAACTGCAGTTGGATGCTATATTCTCAATTTTAAAATGGCGGCAGATCATATATTTTACCAACCAAAAAAACTGTTGATGGTTGCGACGCCCGCTAATAAAGTTGACTTGCAGCGCTTGGTAATAGGCGTTGTGAAAAACGGAATAGCTAAAGCCTATCCAATTCAATATTTGGGATTTCATCATTTGGTAGCGGATTCTTTGGGTGGTAAGCCAATTATAGTTACGTACTGTACGGTTTGCAGAACAGGAAGGATTTTTGAACCGGTGGTAGCGGGTAAATATGAAAAATTCCGGTTGGTTGGTATGGATCATTTTAATGCTATGTTTGAAGATGTCTCCACCAAAAGTTGGTGGAGGCAAGTCACGGGCGAAGCCATTGCCGGAAAATTAAAAGGACAAAAATTACCAGAGATATTCAGTACGCAAACTTCTTTATATGAATGGCTGAAGCTCAATCCCGCTTCCCTTATCATGCAAGCTGATCCCTCCTATGTATCCTCCTACGATAGCACTTTTAATTACGAAAATGGAAAAAGTAAAAGTAAACTTACGGGAACGGATAGCCTGTCGTGGAAGGAGAAATCGTGGGTACTAGGTGTGAAAGCCGGCATGAACGCTAAAGCTTACGATTGGAATAAAATAAAAACGCAAAAACTTATCAGGGATAAGATCGGGAATATTAATGTGTTTCTGATACTCGCAAATGACAACAAAAGTTTTTTTGCCTTTGAAAACCTTCCAGGTAATCCACCCACTTCTATTGTAAACGATACCCTGTTTGTTAATGGGAATAAATACAAACTGGATGGAAGTTCAATTAATAATTCCGCGCCATTGAAAAGACTTCCCGTCTCACAGGAATTCTGGCATAGTTGGCGAACTTTTAATCCTGGCACTGAGGTTTATTAAGTGTTCCGGGCTATGTGCTTTGATTATGATTAATTAATTACCCTATTTTTCACAAACAAATCGTTGCTTATATGCCTTATAGCATAAATTGAATTAATTGTATATTCGACATTATTAAACTCTAACGATTCGCTATGCATACCTGGAGAATAAAAGTTTCATTATTTCTGAATTATTTTGTCTTCGCGATCTTACTTAATAGCGTTGGTACGGTCATTCTCCAGGTTCAAAATAATTACGGAGTTACACAAGGTGCGGCAAGTGTGTTAGAGGCTTTCAAAGATCTTAGTATTGCGATTGTATCTTTTCTTGTAGCATCTTATATAACACGTATTGGTTATAAAAATTCTATGTTGTTAGCATTGGCTTTGGTTATTATCGCTTGCTTGCTAATGCCGTTTGTCGGCGGATTTGCAATGACTAAAATTCTATTTGCAGCTACAGGTGCAAGCTTCGCGTTGATAAAAGTTTCAGTGTATGCAACGATAGGCCTTGTCACTTCCAATAAAAAAGATCATGCAAGCTTTATGAATTTTATTGAGTCCTTTTTTATGATCGGGATTTTAACCGGATATTTTATTTTCAGCGCTTTTGTAAATGATAAGGATCCTGCATCAAGATCGTGGTTGGATGTTTATTATTTATTAGCGGGTATTTCTGCGGTCGCATTTTTATTGCTTCTAAGTTCTTCGTTAGATGAATCATCGATAAAATCTGCAGAAGCAAAATCTTTTGCGCTCGAGTTTGCTGACATGGTTAAATTGGCTATTCGTCCGTTAGTTTTGGTTTTTATAATAAGCGCTTTTTTTTATGTATTGATAGAGCAAAGTATCATGAGCTGGCTTCCAACATTCAACAGCCAGGTTTTACACATGTCCACAAAACTCAGTATTGAAATGGCAAGCATACTGGCGGCTTCTACTGCCTTGGGACGGTTTATTGCGGGTATTGTTCTGCGTAAAGTTCATTGGTTATTGGTGCTGATAATTTGCCTGGTTATGGCTGCGGTTCTGGTAGTATTGGTTATTCCTTTGGCTTCAACAATTCATGTTGGTTCAATAGATAGCTGGGCCAATGCGCCATTTGTTGCATTTATTTTTCCTGTGATTGGGTTATTGCTTGCCCCGGTTTATCCTGCGATAAATTCCGTAATCTTAAGTTCGCTACCGCCAAGGCAGCATGCTCCTATGAGCGGCCTGATCGTAATATTTTCGGCGCTCGGCGGTACTACCGGCTCAATAATAACTGGCCATATTTTCCAGGCCTATGGCGGGCAGGCTGCCTTTTATTTTTCACTGGTTCCTATTAGCATTCTTATTATCGCACTTATTTTTTTCAACCGTTTACAGAAGAAAGCGCCGGGTATAGAAGGGGCGACGTCTATAGTTATTCCTTAGATTTTTATTTTAAAACAGGTTGTATATGAACGACATTTTTTCTTTAGGTGAATTATTTGAACAGGTACAAATAAGAGAAATTTTTCTCGATGCAAAAACATTTGTTGATTGCACACCAAAAGATGAACTTTCGGCTATACGGGAACGTTATGAAACTAAAAAAAATGATGAAGGTTTCGATCTTGCTTCTTTTGTTCATGAATACTTTATTGAGCCAAAGGAAATGTCAACAAACTATAAAAGCGAAGCTGGCCGGCCACTCGATGAACATATTGAGTTGCTGTGGACCGTATTGACGAGAGAACCTGTAACAACGAATGATTCTTTGATTTCCTTACCACATCCATACATCGTTCCTGGCGGTCGCTTCAGGGAGATTTATTATTGGGATAGTTATTTTACAATGCTTGGCTTGCAGGTTTCCGGCCGCGTTGATAT
>JALZAJ010000530.1 GCA_030948465.1 Bacteroidota bacterium | reverse complement strand
CTTAAGGCTACCATCATGAACAGCGATGAAGTACAGTTTATACTTGCGGAAGCAGTAGTAAAAGGGTTGGTCACAGGAGATGCTGATGCTTATTATCGGAATGGTATTACCTTAAGTATGGAACGTTGGGGTATTCCTGATAGTAAGATTACTCCTTACCTTGCCCAGGCAAGTATTACATTACCGGCGGATGATAATGGAAAACTGGCAAAAATTGCCGATCAAAAATGGCTTGCCTTATTTACGGTAGCCACGGAAGCATACCTTGATATTCGCAGAACACAATTGCCAAATATCTTTAATAATGGCTTATTAACTACTTACCCATTCCCATTACGTTTTATTTACCCGGGAGCGGAGCTTGGACAAAACGTAGACGCTTACAATGCAGGAGTGGCTACGTTATCCCCTGCGGTAGATAACCAGTTTTCAAAAATGTGGTTGTTGCAGTAAGGTTACAAATTTAAAAAAAAGAAATTTTCATGGCTTACTTTTTAAGCTAACGAAATAATATTATTATAAATAATTATTTTTAAAAGCTATCGCCAAATTTGGCTATGCCTGGTCACATCGATAATATTTTCCCCAAATCATGACCACATTAATGGAGTAAAGAGTGGATCATCAGCTTGTATAAATGCATAAAAAAAATTCAACTAAATGAGAAACCGGGTTTACTTTCTTATAATATTTTTTGTTTCTTGTGGAATCGCAAACACCGCGCTGGCTGGAGATCCTGACACTTCTTTTCTTCAACCCATTTCGGTTAAATACAATTTGTCTGAAGATTTTACAGGCAGCATGCTTAAGAAAGTAGTAGTTGATTACAACAATATCGTGTATGTTTTAACAGATAAGGGCCTTGGCAGAGTAAGTAAAAATGATGTTGTAAAGGATTTGCTTTATCGTCCTTTGGCAGGTAAAGCTCCTGTGGATATAACAACACAGGAAAAGACAGGCTATCTGTTTTACTTATATGATATCTGCTTTCTTACAAATTCTTATGCCGGTGAAGTGTATGGAGCCTTACCCCAAAGCAGGTATAGCAAAATGGCGGTTGCAGCAGATGGCAGCGTTTTGTTAGCGGGAGATGGCGCTCTTGGTCTTTTCGTAAATGGAAAGCTAAACGATATCCTGGCGCCCGCTGACAAAATCATTTCGATTCAGGTTAACCAGGGTATATTTTATGTTTTGTGCCAAAATGCATTATACCGCCTCGCTGGTAACAAGCTTACAACAATCCGTAATGATAGCGGTTTGCAAACTTTTACCTTTTATAAAAATATGGTAGTGTTGGGCACGGCAAATGGTTACTACGGCGTGGATAAGGTCAGTGGAAAAATCACCCTCCCATTAAAAACGAAATTACCCATGCAGGATATTAGTAGCTTATTGAATGTGGGAGGCAAATTATGGGCAGGTACACCGGAAGGAGCTTTTATGCAAACGGGAAGCGGCTTTCGTTACTATGCTTCAAAACGATGGCTGAATGAAAGCAGTGTAATCTCGATGGCCGCAGATGCTAACGGTAATGTGTATGCGCTCACACCTTCCGGCCTTAACCAGATAAAATTTATACAAAATACTCTCTTTCAAAAAGCAAATCATTTTCAAAAAAATATTCGGCAAAGGCACATCCGCTACGGACTTCTTTCCGAGGTAAGAATGAAAACACCAGGTGATCTTTCCACTGCAGAAATGATCGACACAGATAACGATGGATTGTGGAGTTCGTTTTACCTGGGAAGCCAGGCTTTCCGTTATGCGGTTACCAAAGAACCTGAAGCCAAACAGTATGTGTGGGAATGTTTCAGCGCTTATGAACGCCTTATATCAATCAATCAACTTAAAGGATTTCCTTCCCGCACGTTCGAAAGAAAAGGTTTCAAAGTATCTGATCCGGATGCGTGGCGGGCATCTCCCGATTCAGGCTGGGAATGGAAAGGAACTACCAGCAGTGATGAATTTGTAGGTTATATTTTTATTGCTTCGCTGATGGATCAGCTTATCACCAAAACACCGGCAGAGAAAAAACGGGTGGCTGATTTCATTGATAAGATTCTCACCCACATTATTGATAACAAATATAATTTTATAGACTTAGATGGAAAACCTACCAGGTGGGGGCGCTGGAATCCTGAATACGTAAACTGGTATCCTAAAACAATTGGTGACCGGAAACAGACCAGCACCAATATCATCGCTGGGCTGCAACTTGGTTATAAGCTTACAGGTAAAGAGCGATATAAAAATGAGGCGCTCCGTCTTATGTATAAGTTTGGTTATTTAGAAAATATCATGATCGATTTGCGAAATATAAAATCCACTCCCGGTTATATCTTCATGGGAGATGATATGGGAAGCGGCCACGCAAATCACTCTGATGATGAAATGACTTTTCTTACCTATTGGGTGCTTTATCATTATGCCTTCGATAAAGATTTGCAAAAAAAATATGCGAGTGTCATTACCAATTACTGGCAGGTAATTCTTCCGGAAAGAAATCCACTTTGGAATCTTATTACTTATGGCACTTCAGGTTCATTTGACAAAACCTCAACGCTTTGGTACATGAGGGAATTTCCTATGGACATGATACGGTGGACAATAAAAAACTCGCAGAGAAAAGACCTGGAATTTCTGAACCCTAACTTTCGTGACCAAACAACAGCGCAACTATTAACGCCGGAAGAACAGCCAATTCATCGCCATAATGCGAATCCATTTGAGTTGGATGGCGGGGAGAATGGCAGTACCGAATTATCAGGTTCTGAATATCTGTTACCCTATTGGATG
This sequence comes from Bacteroidota bacterium, assembly GCA_030948465.1. Lineage (GTDB taxonomy): Bacteria > Bacteroidota > Bacteroidia > Chitinophagales > Chitinophagaceae > Ginsengibacter. The sequence continues at coordinate 1,447 of JALZAJ010000530.1, read as the reverse complement.
GCCAGATATTTAAAGGTGTTGGATAAAAGCAATGAAGAGAGTTGCTGCCACGATTTGAATTAATGCAAATGAACAAACTATTTTTAATTGCCTTTTATCATGCTCTTTTTATTTTGGCATATTCGCAACCGTTAGTGCGTTATTCATCCAACAGCAATACTCTTTCAGATAACTCTTTCTGGCAAGAATACCATCAGCCCTTTCTGATCGGAAACGCCGAACAAAATGATGTTCGAAGCATCGCGGTTGATCAATCCTCAAACATTTGGATTGCTACTGCCGCTGGTATTTTTAAGAAAGATATAAATGAAAACACATGGTCACCTATAATTGATGAAGCTTCAAGAGGCCCTGCTTATGCGGTTCTTGCTGATAATGGCGGCGGTGTTTGGATGGCGACATGGAATGGCGTTTATCAATACCGGGATAACAATCTTCGCAAAATAGATGGTGTTGATGCACCCATATCAGTGCTATGCAAATCGAAGGAAGGAACCTATGCTCTTGGGCCAAAAGGCGTTTGGCTTTATAGCGATAATCATTTTCAAAAGAAAAATTATTCGGTTGCCCGTTCAATTAAGAATGCAATTTCTGACGGAGATGGTGGATTATGGATTGCCACTAAAGTAGGTTTATATCATTGCTCAGAAAAAAGTACAACTCTTTACAACGATACCACGCCATTGATCAGCGCATACGTAGAGGACGTTTCCCTGAATAACAGCGGGCAGCTTTGGGCCGTCGGTTTGGGCGGAGTTAGCATCAGGCAGGGTGATCGAATGATCAAATCTCTTACAACCAAAGATGGCTTACCGACGGTTTACTCAAATTGTATATCCCAGGCACCTGATGGTAGTGTATGGGTCGGCACTCAAAGAGGTATTGTGAGATATGAAACTGATGGCACACATACCCTGCGCTTTAGCAGGCGTTGGCTTATTAATGATGATGTAAGAGATATAACTTTTGATACTAACGGTGACGCATGGGTTGCTACCTCGGCGGGTGTAAGTGTCATTAAAAAAATGAAGATGACATTGGAGAGTAAAGCACGTTTCTTCTATGATGTATTGATGAAAAGACATATCCGTGACCCGTGGATTGCAGGTCAGTGTAATCTTAAGATTACAGGAGACACTTCAACATGGAGGCCGGAGGATGATGACAATGATGGCGAATATACCTCCAACTATCTTGCTATGGAAAGCTTTCGCTATGCTGTTACCAAATATGAAGATGCAAGAATCAAAGCAAATAAAGCATTTCAATTTTTGAAACTACTACAAGAGGTAACTTCTACCGAAGGATTTTTTGCCCGAACTATAGTGCCGGCTGATTGGACTTCCGTACACGATGGCAACAGGACCTATACTGATAAACAATTAGCAGATGAACTAGTACAAGATCCAAGAGCGAAACCTGTGGAAGTGCGCTGGCATAAATCTGC
>JALZAJ010000525.1 GCA_030948465.1 Bacteroidota bacterium | reverse complement strand
TCCAAATTAAATAAATAGCCCACAATGGAAGGCCGCTTTTCAGATTTTTAGGACGGCCAAATGTTCCTGATACAAAATCTAATTGAGACCAATGGAATCCCTGCAAAAACATAATGGCAAGCAGGGTTAGATGAATCAGAAAAAAATGAACAAGAAAATAAAAGAGAGGCACTTTTCCATACACAGAAACAATGTCTATAAATTTATTTCGTACACCTTCTGAAAGTGCGAGTATCAAAAACATTATTCCTAACGTAATTAAACAAAACACTAACGAGGGCGGGTACTTTGTAACGTTCATAAATGAAAGGAGGGTGAATACATTATCTTTTTGAACAGACCATGGCGCCGGATCACCATAGACATTTATTAAACGGATAACAACAAAAAGCAATAATGCACTTAACCCTATTTTTATAAATAAAGCTTTCCTTTTTTCTTGTTGTAATTCAAATAATTTTCCTGAAGCGAAACCCGCCAGCATAATACCCAACCATGGAATTGGCGGATATGCCATCACAAATACTCTATTTGTAACCACCGGAAATGCGCCAAGACTGAACAGTGGCGATAAAACAGTTTTTATTATTGAACCTTGTTGAAAGGGTATTATTGAAAACAGGTTGTGGCAAAATATTATTATTAACCCAATTGCAGCAATTGTTTTTGAAGATAATTTTAGTAACAATGAAAGAATAATAAATCCGAAACCTATGGTTGCAATTACTTCAAAAAATAATGTATGATAACCGAGGTCGAAAAACAATCCAAAATTTACAACTGCAAACTCAAGTAAAATAAGATACACTCCGCGCTTCAATAAAAAATTACGGCTTTGTAAAAAATCATTTTTGTTTTTGAAAGATATAAATGCAGACGTACCCGCAAGAAAAACAAATGTAGGTGCACATAAATGGGTTATCCATCGCGTGAAAAAAAGTATAGGTGTGGTGGTCTCTAAATTAGTTGGGCTTTGCATAATTGAATTTACATGAATCATATCTCTTACATGGTCCAGCGCCATTATTATCATTACAACTCCTCTCGTAAAATCTATGCTGTAAATTCTTTTCATACTTTTTACTTTTCAATTGCTGCCCGATATTTTTATTTGTTAATTGGTTCAGGATATAATAATCTTAATGCATTAAAAACCGCCTGGTGCATAATTGTTGCATGATCTTCCTGCGGTAAATAATCAAAATAAACTTTTACCATTTTGCTTTTTGTGTTCCTAAGTTTTTCGGCTAATAAATTGGCATCCACTTCCATTACATGCGGAATTTTTGTTGGCGTAAGCCCTTCCTTCCCCACACCAATATAGATGCTTGTTGGCTGGGAAAAATTTTGCTGCAAAAGATCTGGTTGCTGATTTAATAACGAGCCATTATCCCACCATAGACTCGGGCTTACGATGATGTATGTGTTGAACAGCGTTGGCTTCTTTAATAATATTTCAGTAGCTAAAAGACCGCCTAATGATTGCCCGATAATTGTTTTGGAGGAATTTGTTTTATATTTTTTTTCAATAAAGGGTTGTAATTCTTTTTCAATAAACGCAATGAACTTATCTGAATGGCCTGCTGTTGGAAATTGCTTTCTTCCTTCTTCGATCGTTGTTGGATAAGTAAAATCCCTTCTCCTGTCAACAGTAGCAATGCCCACAACGATTGATTTTGGAACCCTGTTAATCCAGGAAAAACTATTGAATTGATAAAGCCCAACGACATGAATAAAATCTTCGTCAGCCGAGCCATCGAGCAAGTAAACCACAGAGTATTTTATGGTGTCATTTTTATTATAGCTTTCGGGAAGATATATATTTAAAATTCTTTTTTCGTTTAATTGCTTTGATTCGATTTCATCAATAACTCCGAGCACAAAAGGTTTGCTGCTGTCGGCCTCAATTAATTTCGATGATTGAGAAAAGACAACATTTGTAAAGAGAGAAAAAATAAAAAACAGGTTTATTATTCGCATTGATTACATCATCTTTTATCCTTGTTTAAAAAAATTATTAACCTAATTCAGGCCGTTGCCCCTTTTTGGACGTGCGCTAATTGAAATTAAAAATGCTGTGCCACTAAAAGCCAGCGCATCAAAGGCACTGGCTATTTCATTGCGTTTATTATCGGGCGAATTTGTAAAAGTATTTGGTATATGCACAACAAAAAACCAACAAAATATCATAGCACCAAGCAACGCTGCTATGGTTTTTTTTCTAATATCCAAAATAATAAAAACTCCTGAGCCTATAAGAGCCGTACCTGTAAAATAAGCCCAAAAAGTATGGTCAGGAACCCAGTAAGGTATCAATGCTTCGATATACTTTTCGTACATGAAATGGGCTATTCCAAAACTTGTAATTGTGATAGAAAAGAAGATACCGCCGAAAGGAATAATTTTTTCTAAATATTTAATCATAAAATCTTTTTGCCAAACGCCCGATGGTATTCCAGGGAAACTTCCGGCAATAACAAAAGCGCCACCAGCCAGGGCAAGTTCTTTTAAAGTATTTTCCCATAAGCCCAAATGGTAACTTTTATTAGGCTCTGAAATTAATTCATAAGGAACATGAACAAAACAACATAACATTAAAAAGATTCCGCCTAAAATTAATGATGCTTCCCTGGCTTTTATTTCAAAAATAATTGCAGCGCCCACAGCAATTAAACCTGCTCCTGTGAGGCATGCTAAAACATTAAGGCCGGGAATATAATATTGCCAGGCCGGCAGTTGTACGTTTCTAAAATTTCCATAAATAAACTGCTGAATGCCATAAACAATTATTGCAATGCCATAGAATGCCTGGCATATTCTTGTAAGTTGTTTTACTATTATGGAATGATAATTTGCCGGTTGTTTTTTACTAAGAGACATTCTCACAAAATTCAAAACAATAATTGTTTCTGTATTTAATTACAAGGACGTAATCGGCTGCCTGGGGGATAAAATTGCCAGTTTAAAGAGGTTAGTAGCATTCAAAAAATTAAAAATCATTTCACGTGATTTTTAAATAAATCCAGGTGTATCAATATTTTTTATGACACCCAGTGCACTATTTTGTAAGTTAGGTTTCAACAAAAATTGTATCATCTGCATTTTTTTCAAAACATAAATTTACTGTTCTAATAACAGCGCTTGTTTTATGAATTGTTCTACGAGGAATTTTAATAAACTGTCCTGGTTTTAAAAACACGGTTGGATTGCTCTTTATTTCAATTTTGAGTTCGCCCTCCAGCACCAGGAACAGTTCGTCTGTATTTTCGTGGTAATGCCAATTATATTCATCCTGCATAACTGCGATCCTTAAACAATGATCATTTACATTTTCAAGAATAAAATTATCGTACGATTTGTCAACTTTGTCGCTAATCTCTTTCAAAGTGTTCTTAACTAAAATTTGCTGTTTGTCCATTTTGATTATAATATACCGGTGCTTTTCCAGTGTTTTTTATTTTCAATTTTTTTGTGATAATTGCTGCAATGTTTTTTACGTTGGATAAATAATTAAAGTGCTTTTTGTTGTGATAGTGTCCATCATCTTGTCTTTTAATTCAGCGTTATCACTCACTTCCATTTGTTTTTGCTTCGCATAATATTCAGCTTCATTTTTATAAAACCCAATCGCCACCAAAAGGTTTTTATCCTGGAAAACGGGAAGCTGCGGAAAACTATTTTCTTCCATTTCACTCACCCATAAACTATAACCTTCTATGCCTGCATTTTTTATAAGCCGCAGGTAATATTTTGAAAATAATTCTGCCTTGAAATTCGCGCCACTCACTGCAATTATTTAATCTTGATTTTAATTTTTTAATTTTTTATGATGCACTTTATAACAACCAACTAAAAAATCAAAATCGCTTTGCGTTGAAGTTGAAGATGGAATAATTAATAATTCACCCTTTGAAGTAAATGTAGGATTCGACATTGTTGAGTTGGTTGTAATTGCGTTAATTTATCTTTAAAAGCCCTTGCAAAGTGATAAATAAAAATGTTTCTTGCAAATAATTATTCGATAAAACATAGAAACAATCATGCATTAATTTATCCCGGCATCATTAGAATAAACGTGAAGTTTATGGCCGCCTTCTTCAATTTCTGTTTTAAAATAAAATCCAAGCTTCTTTAATAATTTAATAGAAATTATATTCTCAGGTATTGTAGTGGCAAGAATTGCATTATGTTCAGGCATACGGTTTACTATTGATAGCACTTCCCCCGCAGCCTCGTAAGCATAGCCCTGGCCGCAATGTTCAGGCAGGAAGGCAAAGCCAATATCAAAATGTGGTAAGTAGTTTCTTTTTAAAAATGTTATAATTCCTAAGCACTCATTCGATTGTTTAAGGCGAACAATCCAATAAGTAAAATCCGGAGTGCTATTGATCCTCGTTATATAAGCCATCGCATCTTCATCTTGATGAATATTCCTGTCGCCTATAAATGTAAGCCAGCCGGTAGTGTTCGTAAGCTCACGGATAAATTTGTAATCCTCTGTAGTTAATAAATCCAGCGAAAGTCTTTCAGTTGTAATTTTTTTTTGCATTATCTATATTTGTTTTCGCGACAACTTTCTTATTGGAACCTTTTCCCATAGTAGCTTTGAAATACGATTCCCTAAAGTATTACATTCAACAAAGAGTGTGCACTCGAATTCATCCTGCTTAGGAAGCAACAATAATTGTATGTACATCTTTTTTTGCAAGGTTGCCAACCTTAATATGTCGTTCAAAATTAAAATCCAATTTTCAAAGGTTGGCAACCTTAGTCCAGGATACATTCAACAAACTTCAAAACAATAAATGGTTTTATTTTTATTACAGCATTCAAACCGGCTTCTTCGGGCTAAAAATTGCCCGTTTGAAAAATAGAATAAATAATTGAGCTAATTTTTGTTGTATTATTAATTACTCATGAAAAACTTTATTAATAAATATGATCTAAAAAAAGGGCTTCTGCTTTCAATAGCTTTTCCTTTGATTTTTCTTGCGCTGGATGGCAATCCTTCAAATATTCTTAGCCATTTTACTTTTTCTTTTGTAATAACTTTTAGCTTTTGGATTGTAAATTCTATTTTGATTGATTTTAAAAATTTAAAAAAACCATCTGCGAAAACAACACCTTATATTTTTTATAGCAGGCTTGCTGCATCCTTTGTTTTTGCGATTATTATTTATGTTTCACTGGGCCTTTTATTACATCGTTCCGCGATTATTTTTTCCATGGCAAGAGGAAACTGGGGAAGTTCCTTTAGCTCCTGGTTTTACCTGTGCATGAAAATAATTCTATTCAACTCATTAATTATTTTAATAAAATATTTATACGATATCAATGCTGAAAAAAGAAAAATAGAATTCGAAAATGAAGTGTTGAAAAGAGAAAATTTAAATGCGTTGCACGAAAGTTTAAAACAACAGGTGAATCCTCACTTTCTATTTAATTCATTGAATACATTAAAATCTTTAACCAGCCGAAACCCGGAGCAGGCTGTTGACTTTATAACTGAACTATCTTCGGTTTACCGGTACATGCTTCTTCACCAGGATAAAGAAAATGTTACACTTCGCGATGAAATTGAATTTTTAAAATCATATTTATATCTTTTAAAAATAAGATTTGGTGATGCGATCAATACCGAAATAATTTTGCCGGATGAACTATTAAATTATTCAATGCCACCCAACACTTTGCAATTACTTATTGAAAATGCCGTAAAACATAATGCGCTATCATTACAGAAGCCATTGTGCATTTCCATTTATGCTGAGAATAATTACCTGACAGTGCAAAATAATTTAAGAAGCAAAAGGGTATTGCCTTCCTCTTCTCATCTTGGATTAAGTAATATCAGCAACCGGTATTTATTGCTAAAGGGTAAGGATATCATCATTAAAAAAACTGAAGAAAACTTTATTGTTTTATTGCCTATAATGTAAGCAAAATGAATATTCTTATAATTGAAGATGAAGTACAGGCAGCATGGGATTTGCAAAACTCTATCCAGGCGCTGCAACCCGGTTTTAAAGTTATTACCATAATAGATAGCGTGGAAGCGGGCCTTGAATGGTTTAAGAATAATGATCAACCCAATATTATTTTTTCCGATATACAATTGGGCGACGGGCTTGCTTTTGAAATTTTTCAGCAGGTAACGCTTACCTGCCCGGTAATTTTCTGCACGGCTTATGATGAGTATGCTTTAAGAGCTTTTGAAAACAACGGTATCGACTATCTTTTAAAACCAATAAAAAAAGAATCATTAAAAAAAAGCATTGACAAGATAAACCTCTTAAAAAAAACATTCGGGAATGATAACAGTTTATTGCTAAACGATCTGATAAAAGAAATTACAAAAGATTTCAAATCTTATAAATCAACTTTTTTAGTTTCTTACCGCGACAAAATGATTCCGGTTAATATTAATGATATAGTTTTTTTTCGCATTATAGATGACGCGGTTGAATTAAGCACTAAAAGCAATGAGCAATACCGGGTAAATTATTCGCTTGATCACATAGAATCTATGGTAGATCCGAAATTTTTTTATCGTGCCAACCGTCAATATTTAATTGCATATAATGCCATTAAGGAAGTTGAAAATTATTTTGATAGAAAACTTTTAATAAAACTTATTCAACTTAATGCGGAGCCTGTAATTGTTAGCAAAGCTAAATCCTCTGATTTACTGAGATGGTTGGAAAACCGTTAGGAATTTAGGTTATAGACCAATATAATTTGCAAGATCCATTGGCATACCTCTATACGGTTTTAAAGAAATTCCAAAAGAATGGAAATGGGAAATCTTTTATCGTTCCACAAGACACAGACTTTTAAATTTTTATCCAAACAAAAAATTGCAGGAGATCATTAAAACAACGAATAAAAAATGTCATTGATGAATGTTTACCATCTGAAAAACTTAGAGGAAGCATTGAGGCAAAAACAAATATATACAGTACTTCGCTTTTAATCCAGAACGCAGATTGTATGAAATTCTTTTGTTGACAATTTAAAATAATGTGTGTTCAATGAAAGTGACTTAGGTAAAGAATAGAGCATGGCGAAGCCTCCATGAAAAAGGGCTGCTATTTTTAGAGCAGCCTGATGAAATCAGATCAAAATTGGAGGGTTGTACCACGTACGGGATTCGAACCCGTGATTCCTCCGTGAAAGGGAGGCGTCTTAACCCCTTGACCAACGCGGCATTTTTTGCTAAGGGACGGCAAAGATAACCTTAGGGGGTTTTGCTGCCAAATATTTTCTTTCCTGCAAAATGTAAAGATTTTGCTCATTTGAAATCAATACTTTCTGGTATGAAATTGAAAAATAAAAACCAAAATTTCCTTTTGAAAGATGTCGAAATAGCCTGGCTAAAACTTAGGGCATGGAATGCCTTTAAAACCGGATGGTCTTTTAATATAAATCAGCGAAATTTCCATTCCGCCACGACTTTGTGAACCTGCTTTCAGGTCTGAAATATTCACATCATACGTAGCTCCAAGTCGCATTCCTGCGAACTCCAGGCCAAGATAAGGGATGATGGCATCGCCCATACGATACCAGGAACCAATATAAAAATTAGAAGGATTCTCGCTTTGCGGATCAATCGTCGCTGCTATAGCGCCGCCAAAGGTTACTTCAGAAGATTTATTTTGAACCTGATAGATACCGCTTGTATGCAGCGTAAGCTGATCGGAAACCGGGAAATACCCGCCCGCACTGATTGTTGTTCTTGCTGCAATATTCCAGTTTCCACCTTTAAAGCTTTCCTTTGGCCTGTTAATATGATACATGGATGCACCTATATAAAAATTATTCTGATCATTTGTTGAGCCTGTGTAAATAAGACCGGCATTTACATCGAAATAATTGATGTTTAAATTGGCACTGCTGAAAATGTCCTGAGTGACCCCTGTAAAACCAAATGGTGTTAACTGATCTTCAAAGAAGAGCTTGCTGTTATCAAGCCTTTTTTGCCCGTAAGTGCCCTGAAAGCCTATGCCTAACTGCTGAAATCCATCTTCATCTAACGCTTTGTGATATGAAGTGGATAATCCGATATAGTTATTGGTGAGAATTCCCCCTCCTGCCCTGTCAGTAAGTGCCAGAATTCCTACGCCCCATGTGTCAAAATCTGGTAGCTTGTGCTTTAAAATTCCAAAATCAACACTTAATGTGGAGGTAGTATATACATTATTAAAAGCAGGCCATTGATTGCGATAATTGCCCGCAACGCGTACCGTGCCGTCAAATTTTCCTGTTAATGCAGGGTTTAAAGTAAGCGGGGAAGCAAAAAATTGAGAGAAGTGAGGATCCTGTGCCTGGGCAAAAAAACCCATGCAAAAAAGCGAAATAATGGTACAGGTATATTTTTTCATCTTAAGCGAAAGTTCAGATTTTAAAGATAAGTTTTATTTTTATTCCGCGGGAAGAAAGGCTGATAATAAGACTGTTTCTCATTTCAAAAAGCTGCCTTGATTATGGTAATTAAAATTTAGTTATTTGTCTAAATTCAGTATACAATTTTATCGCCCCCCAGCTTCTAAAAATACTGTTTCAAATTAGGAGTTTTCTATTTTATTTTACTAATTACATCTGCACCTTTACTCCGTAAGCCAGATCTCCTGCATCGCCAAGCCCGGGAACAATATACCCTTTGGCGGTAAGCTCGTCATCAACATCCCCACACCAGATTTGCGCTTTAGGTTCTGCACGTAACACATATTCGATACCCACCGTGCAGGCAAGCGCACATACAATATGAATATCCGACGGGTTTCCTTCTTCCCGAATGAATTGCAATGTTTTTACAAGCGATGATCCTGTGGCAAGCATGGGATCGGAAATGATGACGACCCGGTCCTCCAATTCAGGACAGCTAATATAATCCAGGCTAATGTCAAAAGTACCGTCAGGCTTATGCTTACGGTAAGCGCTTATAAATGCGTTATCGGCTTTATCAAAGTAATTGAGCAACCCATTGTGCATAGCAAGACCTGCTCTTAAGATGGTGGCCAATACCGGTTGTTTATCCAAGACCTTGCATATGGAAATGCCTAACGGGGTGGTTATTTCTTTTTCAACCCAGGTAAGAGTTTTGCTTATTTCATAGGCGCTTACTTCTCCGATCTTTTCAAGATTTTTTCGAAACCGAAGCCTGTCCTGTTGTATATCCACATCTCTTAACTCACTAAGCCAGTTGCTCACCAAAGAATGTTTTTCACTGAGGTTATGTATCATTTCATAAAATTTAATAATAATTCTAAGGTGTGGCGCCCCCGCTTAAAGTTATAAATTTGAACAAATCTAAATATGATAGTTGTCGCATCCAAAAATTAAAATTGCAAATTTATCTTATGGTGTATAAAGTGATCGGTCTTATGAGTGGAAGTTCTCTTGACGGGCTCGATATGGCTTATGTTGAATTGCAGGAAGCCGCCGGTAAATGGACATACGAAATAATTAATTCTTCCTGCGTAGAATATGATATCAACTGGAAAAATAAATTGAAAGAGGCCGTTCATTTGCCGGCTCGTGACTATGAAATATTGCATTCGGATTATGGGAAATTTACAGGAGAAAAAATAAATGATTTTATTGAGTCGAATGATTTACAACATAAAGTAAACCTGGTCGCTTCTCATGGCCACACAACGTTTCATTTACCTGAAAAACAAATGACACATCAATTAGGTAACGGCGCCGCAATTGCCGCTGAAACAAGGCTTCCGGTGGTTAGCGATCTGCGGGCATTAGATGTAGCTCTCGGAGGGCAGGGAGCACCCATTGTTCCAATAGGTGAAAGATTATTATTTGCGGAGTATAATTACTTTTTAAACCTGGGGGGCATTGCCAATCTCTCTGTAAATTCCGGGAATGAAATGATAGCCTTCGACGTATGTGCCGCTAACCGCATAACAAACATGCTCGCGGAAGAAAAAGGTTTTGCTTTTGATGACGAAGGAAAAATTGCTGCCGGAGGCAAAACAAATACTGATCTTTTGGAAAAACTAAATTCTCTTGCGTATTTTAAATTCCCATATCCTAAATCATTGGCAAACACTTTTGGGACGGATATAATTTTCCCTATCGTGAAATCATTTGCTATTAGCACGGAAGACGCCTTGGCTACGTTTACCGAACATCTATGTGTACAACTAAAGAGGTCGCTTCATCCTTTTAAAAAAGAAGAGCGGCAAAAATTATTTATAACCGGAGGAGGCGCCTTCAATACCTTCTTAATTAATACATTGCGGGAAGAGCTAAAAGAAATAAATTTTGAAATTTATATTCCTGATGACCAGGTGGTGAAATACAAGGAAGCTCTTATAATGGCGCTTTTAGGTGCGCTTAGATGGCGTGAGCAATTCACGGTTTTTTCTTCTGTAACCGGCGCCTCACGAGATAGTATTGGCGGAGCGTTGTGGCTGGGGACGGAAGCCTGAACCTCAAATATTTTTTAACGTAACTGACATTTTATTTTGATTAAATAGTTTTAAATGAAAAAATATTTTTTTCCCGCCATCATTTTGTTTAGCCTGTTATTTTCATGCAATTCTGATGAAACAAAAAAAGCCGATACTGAGCAAAAAAGCTACGTTGATACAAAAAAGGCGCTATTGGAAAAAGAGCAAAAAAAGCCAGTAAACTTTATAAATGTCAAAGGGCAGGACAAACGTAATCTGCTTGGGCAGACTGTTGTAAAATGCATTTTAACGAATAACGCAAAAATTGCGACTTATAAAGATGTAGATTTAAAACTATCTTTCTACAGTAAAACCAAAGCGCTTCTTGAGACAGATAAAGAGACGGTATTTGAGGTAATTTCTCCCGGACAATCAAAAAATTTCAAGACAAAATACTTTGCCCCTAAAGGAACAGATAGTGTATCGCTGGAAGTGCTGGGAGCGAAAGTTGTGGAATAATGATTCAGGGGCGCATTGATACATTGATACAGGCATACAGAGACGCAGGGAATATATCAAAAAAAAAGGAGCAAGATCTCTCTTACTCCTTTTCCTTAAATTTTATATTCGCGTATTAATTTTTTATTCTTCTTCATCATAAGCCATTGCTTCCTTCGCGGTCATCAGCAATTCATACTCTTCTTTACTTCCTACGATCATATTCTCAAACTCTCTTAATCCTGTTCCCGCAGGAATTGGATGACCTGTAATTACATTTTCTTTCAGACCAAGCATGGTATCGGTCTTGCCCTGAATAGCTGCAGATGATAGTACTTTGGTTGTTTCCTGGAATGATGCGGCAGAAATCCAGCTTTGCGTACCAAGAGAAGCTTTTGTAATACCAAGCAGTAAAGGTGAAGATGTCGCAGGTCTTGCATCACGGAATTCAACTGTCTTTTTATCTGATCTGCGAAGTACTGAATTCTCTTCTCTCACTTCACGCAGGGTAACTATTTTTCCAGGGCGCATCTTAGTGCTCTCCCCAGCGTCGGTTACTACTTTCTTATCATAGATCCAATCATTCTCCGTATTAAAATCATACCTGTCTTCAGTATCTCCTTCAAGGAATTTAGTATCCCCTGCATCTTCAATGGTAATCTTGCGCATCATCTGGCGCACAATAACTTCAATATGCTTGTCATTTATTTTTACACCCTGTAACCGATATACTTCCTGAATTTCATTCACTACATATTCCTGTACTGCAAATGGTCCTTTAATAGAGAGTATGTCGGCAGGTGCAATCTGTCCGTCAGATAATGCAATGCCCGCCTTAATAAAGTCACCATCCTGTGCCAAAATCTGGCGGGTAAGTGGTACTAAATATTTTTTAACCACGCCATCTCTCGCTTCGACAATTATTTCCCTGTTTCCCCTTTTGATGTTACCAAAAGACACTACCCCATCTATTTCAGAAACTACTGCCGGATTGCCTGGATTTCTGGCTTCGAATAATTCGGTCACACGGGGAAGACCTCCTGTTATATCTCTTAATTTTCCAAGCACTCTTGGTATTTTCACAACAACCTGACCTGCTTTCACTTCCTCTCCCTCTTCCATGATTATGTGCGAGCCAACAGGAAGATTGTATCCTTTGGTTTCTTTTTTACCCTCAATAATAAGAGACGGAATGCGTGCTTTATCTTTTGTTTCAATTACCACTTTTTCTCTGTGACCTGTTTGTTCATCTGCTTCCTCACGGTAAGTAATACCATCAGCAATATTTTCAAATTTAACGGTACCGTCAATTTCAGAAACGATTACATTATTAAATGGATCCCATGTACAGATCACTTCACCCTTAGTAACTTTTTGTCCGTCCTTTACATTAAGCGTTGCACCATAAGGAACGTTATTGGTTATAAGAAGACGGTCATTCTTTACATCCATAATTCTTACTTCGCCGGTACGTCCGATCACCACTTTTGTTTTCTCGCCGGCATTATTTGTTGCTTCAACAATACGCAGGCCATCAAACTGTATCGTTCCATCAAATTTAGCGGCCAAAGTGGATTCTACCGATGCAGAACCTGCAACACCACCCACATGGAATGTGCGCAATGTGAGCTGAGTCCCTGGTTCACCAATGGATTGCGCGGCAATAATGCCGACAGCATCTCCTTTTTGTGCTGTATAACCAGATGCCAGGTTTTTACCATAACATTTTACACACACTCCGCGGCGACTTTCACAGGTAAGTACTGAGCGAATTTCCACGCTCTCTACGCCTGCTTCGTCTATGCCTCGTGCGATTTCTTCTGTGATGTTTCCGCCGGCTTCCACCAATAATTCCTCGGTAAGAGGATTGTAAACATTATGAAGAGACGTTCTACCTAAAATTCTATCATATAAAGGTTCGATGATATCTTCATTATCTTTTAATGCAGAAGTGGCGATGCCCCTTAATGTACCGCAATCTTCTTCATTAATTACCACATCCTGTGCAACGTCAACGAGCCTTCTTGTTAGGTATCCAGCATCTGCTGTTTTTAACGCAGTATCCGCCAGACCTTTACGGGCGCCATGTGTAGAGATGAAGTATTCTAATACATTCAAGCCGTCTTTAAAATTGGAAAGGATCGGGTTTTCAATAATTTCACTGCCCGAGCTACCTGATTTACGTGGCTTAGCCATCAATCCCCTGATTCCTGCCAGCTGCTTAATTTGTTGTTTAGAACCTCTCGCTCCTGAATCAAGCATCATATACACAGAATTAAAACCCTGTTTATCTGCGGCTAATTCCCGTATAAGCGTCTCCGTCAGGCGCGTATCAACTCTACTCCAGATATCAATGATACCATTGTATCTCTCATTATTTGTGATCAAACCAGAATTATAGTTATCCCAAACTTCATCTACTTCACCGGTTGCGTTATCAATCATTTCCTGCTTGGTATCCGGAATAATAAGATCATTTATATTAAATGATAATCCTCCTTTAAATGCCATGCGGAAACCAAGTTGCTTGATATCATCTAAAAACTTTGCTGTTGCGGGAATGTTTGTCCACTTAATAATTTCACCAATAATTTCCCGTAATGCCTTCTTTGTAAGCAACGCATTAATGTATCCAGCTCCTTTAGGAACATGTTGATTAAAGATCACACGCCCAACCGTAGTATCAACTAATTTTTTCTCAAATGAACCGTCATTATTCCTCACCTCCACTTTTACCTTCACGTGTGCATGAAGATCAATCCGCTGCTCGTTATACGCTATAATAACTTCTTCCGGAGAGTAAAAGGATTTATCTTCTCCCCTTACTTTTAGTTCGGGAGTAGATCTCCTACCTTTCGTAATATAATATAGTCCCAATACCATGTCCTGTGAAGGAAGAGTGATTGGTGTTCCATTCTGAGGATTCAAAATGTTATGCGAAGAAAGCATCAGCATTTGAGCTTCCAAAACTGCAGCATGACTTAAAGGAACGTGCACGGCCATCTGATCACCATCAAAATCCGCGTTGAAGGCTGTTGTTACCAATGGGTGTAATTGTATTGCTTTTCCCTCAATCAATTTCGGCTGAAAAGCCTGGATTGACAAGCGGTGCAACGTTGGAGCCCTGTTTAACATAACAGGATGTCCTTTCAAAATATTTTCAAGAATATCCCAAATGATTGCTTCTTTCTTATCAACTAATTTTCTTGCACTCTTCACAGTTTTCACAATACCTCTTTCGATGAGCTTGCGAATGATAAACGGCTTGAACAATTCAGCAGCCATATCTTTCGGCAAACCACATTCGTGCATTTTCAACTCAGGCCCTACTACAATTACAGAACGACCAGAATAATCAACACGCTTACCTAATAAGTTCTGACGGAAACGCCCTTGCTTACCCTTCAACACATCACTCAAAGATTTCAATGCACGGCCACCTTCTGCTTTAACAGCATTTGATTTACGCGAATTATCAAATAGTGAATCTATTGCTTCCTGCAGCATTCTTTTTTCATTCCGAAGAATTACTTCAGGTGCTTTAATTTCTAATAATCTTTTTAAACGATTGTTACGAATGATAACCCTACGATAAAGATCATTCAAATCTGATGATGCAAAACGGCCACCATCCAAAGGAACAAGGGGACGAAGTTCCGGCGGAATAACAGGAATGTATTGCATAACCATCCATTCAGGACGATTATTAATTCTTGTGTTTGCATCACGGAAACTCTCTACCACGCTTAGACGTTTTAAGGCATCGGCTTTCCGTTGTTGTGAAGTTTCGTTTGCTGCAGCATTACGAAGGTCAAAAGACAACTGATCTAAATCAATTCTTTGCAACATATCATGAACCGCTTCAGCACCCATCTTCGCAATAAACTTATCAGGATCTTCATCCGGCAAATGCTGGTTATCTTTTGGAAGTGTATCCAAAATATCCAGGTATTCTTCTTCAGTTAAGAGGTCACTATATGCCTGTCCTTTATCCGTACGAATACCAGCCTGTATTACTACAAACCTTTCGTAATAAACAATGGTCTCTAATTTCTTAGAGCTCATGCCGAGCAAATAACCAATCTTGTTGGGAAGAGATTTGAAATACCATATATGAACAACGGGAACAACCAATTTAATGTGTCCCATTCTTTCACGACGAACTTTCTTTTCGGTAACTTCTACACCGCAACGGTCGCACACGATACCCTTATAACGGATACGCTTGTACTTTCCGCAGGCACACTCATAATCTTTTACCGGCCCGAAAATTCTTTCGCAAAACAGGCCATCTCTTTCGGGCTTGTAAGTACGATAGTTAATTGTTTCTGGCTTCAATACTTCACCATAGCTTCTTTCAAGTATAGAATCCGGTGAGGTAAGTCCAATTGTAATTTGAGAAAACGTTGAACGTGGACGATTTTCTTTTTTTATCATATTTTTGAGCTTTGAGCTTTGAGCTATCAGCAATAAGCAAACAGCACGTGATTTTAATTTTTTTACAGCTCACAGCTGATTGCTGAGACCTGATTGCGGTTGTTTTAAATTACCAATCTTTTTTGAATCCAATCCTTTGTGTTCTTTGTATTGGTTGCGCAATAAGTTTTTTAATTGTGTCGAAAATTAATTTAATTTCTTTATCATGTTTGTCTGAATTTTTCTCTAATTTTTCGAGCTTCATTAGAATGTCTTTATTCATTTGCAGCAATTCTTTCATCTTGCTGTAAACTCTCATGATTTGTATGTTGACCTGCACTGCTCTTTCACTTCTTAGAACACTTGAGAGCATTAATACGCCATGTTCGGTAAAAGCATAAGGTGGATATTTTATATTTTGTCCTCGCTTCAAGGTCACAAATTGTGACCTTGAAAGGTTTTCAACTTCTTCAGGATTAAGTTCAAACATAAAATCTTCTGGAAATCTTTCAATGTTACGTTTTACAGCTTGTTTCAAAGCTTTTGTTTCAACTCCATACATTTCAGAAAGGTCAGAATCAAGCATTACTTTTTGTTCTCTAATGACAAAGATTTTATTCTCTATCAAAGTTTCCGTAA